>JANYLD010000085.1 GCA_025363835.1 Armatimonadota bacterium | reverse complement strand
GAAGGTGGCCCATCTTTCGGGCTGTTTCGTCGTCGACGACGTCGAAGGCTTTAATTTTAAAGCCTGCTTTGGTGCAGTTCTCACGGGTGAAGGGAGAGTGGCCATCGGCCCAGGGAATGTACGGCTTGTCCGCGGGCGCCTCGGCCGGGCAGAGGTTGTAAATGACGACGAGGCCCCCCGGACGGAGGGCATCGTGCAAGGTTGCGAGGAAGGCGGCGTCGGTGACCCCGAGGTCGACGAGCATTCGCTTGTCGGCGGGCCGCGAAGGGTGAATGTAGCCGCGCTTCAGGGTGTTCTTAGAGAGGATGAGGTCGTATCCCTTCCCTACTTCCTTGATGATCTCTGGACTAGCCGGATACCGCCCGTTGACCATGCGGACAAACCCCTTGGAGAAGACGCCGTAGTCTTGCGGCATCGAGTAGAGCGCGGGGAGGAATGGATCGACATCGACCCCGACCGCCTCCGCGCCAAGGGCCGCATCGAGGCGGAGCTGGCCGATGCCTCCGTATCCGAAGTCCATGACTCGGGCCTGATTGAGACTCTTGACTCCGAACGTGCCCGCCAGATCAATGGCCCTCGCGTAAGCGATAGGAGTGCCGTACTTGGTGTTGTAATAAAGCTCCGGATCGACCTCGGTCTTCTTGGCTTTTGCCTTCTCATCGGAAGTGAGCGCATCGTAAGCCGCCTGATTCATCCACGTGGTCGTCCGGTAAATGGCTCGGGGTGAGGGGTCCGTGAGCTGATTAACGCCTAGGAGCCACGACTTGGCAAGGCTCGTTTTCACCAAAGGCTCAATCGCCGCCGCTTGTTGCCTTAGGGTGAGCAGGGTGGGGGACGGCGACTGAGCACGGAAGAGCAACAAAGCAGGCAGCAATACCATTCTCTTTACATACTGGCACCAGTTCCCTCTCCGTGCCGGCCCCGAACGTAACATCGCCTTCCAGGCGATGTCTCTCACTCGGAACTGCTCAAACAATTTGAGGTCCCATTCGACATTCCCACTTGCAAGTAATCCTATGAGAGCAAATGATCCAAGAGATGGAAGAACCATAATGGCAGAATGGCAGTCTGCTATAATGGAGACACATGAGACAAACGATCGACGAGATCAAGCGGATCGATGGGATGGGGCGACTGACACTCGGGAAGTACCTGGCGAATGAGCAATATCGCGTCGAAAGGGACAAAGACGGCACGATTACCCTGACACCAGTAGCAGTCATCCCCAAGCGCGAACTCTGGTTATGGGAGAGCAAAGAGGCCTTAGCGTCTGTGAAGGAGGGCCTTGCTCAGTCAGCGCGGGGCGAGGTGAAGCAAATAGGAAGCTTCGCCCAATACGCCGACGATGAAATCGAGGACTAATGCCGCTTCGACTGGATTTCACTACCCGAGCCGAACACGATCTGCATGTTCTCGAATTCGACAAGGACAAAATGGATCTCGCCAAGCTAAAAAAGGTGCGGAAGTGCCTGGGATTGCTCGAAACAAGTCCCAGGCACCGGAGTCTCCAGACACACCCTTATGAATCGCTGGTCGGAGGAAAGGGCGAAAAGGTTTTTGAAGCGTACGTAGAGAACAGGACACCCGCCGCTTGGCGAGTGTTCTGGCATTATGGTGAAAAGGGAGCCATCACCATCGTGACGATTACCGCCCATCCCTAGAGTTAGTCCGACTCTGCATTCGAAGCGACCTTAGGGCCACGTCTCCGTACGCCATTCTCCCCACACTTTTTCGTCCTCCCATTCCTCAGGCGGCTCCTGGCCGTTAAGGCGGAGCGCCAGGAAGACGAGGCCGACGTGCCAGCCTTCATGCCACACCATGTGCTGCAGGTAAAGGATGGGGTTGTCGTAAAAGCCGACGGTTACCACTCCCTTGGTCTTCAAGAGCTCAGCCGTGGCTTCTCGGACCGCAACGCCGCTCGCTCTCACCATCGCTTTGAGCTCCTCCAGGTTCTGCACCGGCGTGCCCTCATCGTCGATATAGGACTTGCCTAACGGCGCTGCGAATTCGGGCGCGATGTTCTTGAGGAAAAACTTCCTCGTGTTGTGCATGTGTGCAAGCTGCTTATCTAGTGACCAGCCATCCTCCGACGGCTTGATGTGCTTATTCGACTCGTCGATCCGAGTCATGACTGCGTCAACAATTCGACATTGCCGGTCCCAGGAGTCGAGCAGCGCTTCAGTGATATCCATGATCTCCAATCTTACTTATTGGGAGTTCTCGATTTTCAGAATTCCCGCACGTCTTCTTTAGCACCCTCGCCCGGCGCGATGGGGTTTCCACGCCTTCATGGGATATCGATTTGAGCGCCCCTTTCAACGCATAACAAAAGAATTCTCGCCGTGCAAGATAAGGGCGCCGCTCCAAGGCGCGGAACCCAAACCCCACATTGACGCCGGTTACAATGAAACTATGAACCTCACGTCGATCTTGGCGTTGGCTTCCCTTGCTCTAGCATGCTCGTGCGGGACCACTCAAGATAAGGCCGCGAAGGCGCCACCGGCTGTTGCGGGCGCGCGGGTGCAGGACAAGGTCGCGCCGATGCCGGAAGACGATCTCCGTAACATTGTCGTAAGAGCGGCGACCATCTACAATCGGCCGCCGAAAAAGGTGACGAAGGCCCTGCCGTATTTTGTGCGAGTGGATTTTGGAAACCCCACCTACGATGAAATTGAATCTATTTCCGGCGATGTGGTCATCTATGACGGCGCGGGTAATGAAGTGAGCCGCACTCCGGTCACGCTCAGGATGGTGACCGATCTGATCGTGCTTAAAGGACGCCTTTTGCCCAACACCTCAGGCTATGGAACGGCCCTGATCGACAAGGCGTGGTCGTACCATACAAAGTTTGAAATCAGATCAGCCACTTACTACCCGGACGCCCGCGACTATAAAGACGTCGGGCACCTTTTTGCGCTCGTCACCAGACACGACAACCTAAAGCTCGATGAGATGGTCCACAAAGATCCGTCGCTCTTGAAAGTGACCGATCCCAAGAGTGGCGCCACGATGCTGCAGGTGGCAGCTTTGGCGAACAATGTCGGGGTCATCGACTACTTGATTGGCAAGGGTGCGGATTTCAATGCGGGGAACGACCTCGGGACTCCCGTTCTCATTGCGGCCGCCGCCGGTTCGGATGACGCCGCACTCGATCTAATACGCAAAGGGGCAAGTCTCCAACACACAAAAGATGAACCTCCGCCCTTGGAGCTCGCCGCCGAATACGGCCGCGCGGACCTTATCGATGAGCTGGTCAAGCGAGGTTGCGATCCAAACGACCAGCCGGTCGAGAGAGCCAATCCTTTGGAGATAGCGGCGCGGGCCGGCAATCATTGGACCGCCCTGGCATTGATCAAGCATGGGGCCAAAGTGAATTACACCGATAAGGCGCACACGCCGCCTATCTTCCACGCGATCATGTCGAACAACATCGAAATGGTGAAACTGCTCCTGGACAACGGAGCCGACATCAATCTCCACTCCCCAGGCGGCGGCTTTACTGCCCTCACCATGGCCGCCGGCTGGGCCGACGGCAATATGGTCAAGTTCTTGTTGAGCAAGGGCGCCGACATCAACGCAAAGGACGGCAAGGGAAAGACTGCTATTGACGTGGCCAAGGAGGCGAAGAACACCTCGACCCTCGAGGCGCTGCAGTCAGCGGGAGGAGCTAAGTAGCCGCGTGCCACACGACTAGAGTCCACAGATCGCTGCCTTTCCGACGGGTGAATGGAAAGGCCGTTCCCAATTAGATGGTCGCGCACACTAACCTGGCTACAAGAAGTGCCATATGCCGAGGCTTATCAACACACCGACTTGGCTGAACGAGGATTACGATCGCGAGAGCCAAAGACTCATCCGTCGAGTTGACGAGGCTTTCCCATTTGCAGCGCCCTCCAGCGAAGCGCTTGCACCCTACCTTGGAAGCGATCTGCCCGAGGACCGCGACTCAGGCCGATTTTTGCAGAAGGCGGTTGGCAACGAAGAGTTGGTCTGGCTTAACACCGCAATCGTCTACTCGTCGAATGAGGAAATCTTTCGGGCGGTTCTGCCCGGTTTGCTATTTGGATCCCTCAAACTGCTCGATACGGCGCCGTCCCCGGCCGAAGGTGAGACGCCTCGTATCCTACCTTGGCAATCTCGAGCATGTATTCGATGTAATGCCTAACGCATAGTCGTTGTGGCTCGTTCAGGATTGACCACCGTTTTATTTCCTAGTTGCGCACACCCTCTTCCTTGCTCGGCTGAAGGCTATATCCCAGGTACTCGCATGGACCATCATTCAAAGCGACTGTCATCGCGGCTGGAAGGTAATAGCGGTAGCCGGTTGCATCCAAAAAACTGAAACCGCCCTTCTTTGGTTCCGCCGGCCATTCTGGGTCGCTTGCCACAGCCTCCCAGTCTTTGCCATCGTCCTGCCATCGGGATTCGACGCCGTCATCGTCAGGACCGTACACGTTGGCAAGAATTGCTTCAGACCAAGACATGCCACCATCGCGGGTGAAGCCCTCGAAGGCGGATCGAATCTCGGCCAGTATCGCTTCGCGGTCCATTGAACGAGATTACACGCTGCGAAGAAAGCTTGAATAAGTTGTAGGGTGGAGATCGCGGGGGCGGGGCGCCGCAGGCTGTAGATGCGCGCCTCTGACCTCGACAACGTACACCCAGGACTTAAAGGTCACTCGTGACGCATTGCAAACGTGCGGATCGTCAACAGGTACCGGATCGTGGACAATCTCAATTTCCATTCCGCGGTGCGGATGGATTGCCCTGCTTCTGATTCTCGTCTGCATCTGACTCAAGACCATTAAGGTCAACGACGGGAACCTCATCACTTTCCTCTACGGAACGGGCACCAATACGTCGCTTCTCTTCACCGTTGAGGATTGGGGGGCCAGGCGCTGGACCTATCAGTACGACGTCAACGACTGCTGCACGACGGTGACCCAGCCAAGCGGCTGCATCACCAAGTACGGGATGGACGGCTTTAACCAGGTGAAGACCCGCCAGAATCCGCAAGGCTTCATTGCAACCTACGGGTATCTGAGCCACACCATATGGAAGGCCCAGGTCGCCGACGGAACCCGGTTTTATACCCTCGACAGCCTCGACAACCTGTACACCACCGAGTCGCTCCCCAACGGCGCCATCGTCACTTACAACGGGGCTGGGCTTCCAACAACCATACAGAATCCGGACAATTCGACCACCACGATCAACTACGACTCGAACAGCTTGCAGAACGCCAAGATCCAACCGGCGGGCAGCATGGGCACGACGATCTACAATTCGGCTGGGTTGCCGCTGACCTACACCGATCCGCTGGGCTACATCACGTCGTATTCGTACGATGGCTTTGGCAACTTAACGAAACTGAATTACCCAGACAATGCGGTCTACACCAACGTCTACGAGGGAACCGGATCAACCCATCTGCTTTCAACGAGCAAGGACCCGCTTGGCAATGTCACGAGCTTTACGAACTCAAACGGACTTCTCCAAAGCGTCCAAGACCCGAGGGGCCTAGTCACGAGCTATGCGTATGACAGCCACGGCAACATGTCGGCCCAAACCAGTGCAGACGGCGGAGTGGTCTCCTACGGCTATGACTCGCTGAACCGGATGATCACCCAGGAAGACGAGATCGGACGAGTGACGACGACTGCCTACGACAACAACAATATGCGCACGGCGGCCACCAACCCTGCAGGCGAGACCACTTCTTACCTCTACGATGCCGGCGTCTTGCAAGCAGTCATTAGTCCGCTTGGAAATCGAACCACGTATGCCTACGGACAGTTCGGCCAAATCTCGGTTACCAATCCGCTCGGATTTATTGCTACCACTGGATACGATTCGGCTGGCAACGTTCAGGCTTCGACAAACGCACTTGGAAACACGACCACGACCGTTTTCGACACCAGCTATCGGCCCATTGCCTCGGTCGACCCATTAGGCAACAAAACGACCCAGAATTACGATTCCAGCGGCCGAGTCCAATCAGTACAGAATGCTCGTGGCTATCTGACCACCACGGTATATAACGCCCGGGACGCCGTTGCCATCCAGGATGCCAACGGCTGGTTGACAACAACCACGTTCGACTCCAGAGATCGAGCGGTCGCGGTGACTAGCCCATTAACTCTTATCGTCACAACGGGGTACGACATCGCTGGCAGGAAGATCGCCTGGGTCGATGAGGACAGCCATCGGACCACCACGGCCTACGACGTTGCGGGAAATCAAGTAAGCGTCATGGATCGCCGCTCGCACCTCACAACCACGATCTACCAGACGAGCTCCAACCGCGCTGCAGCAGTCCAGGATTCGCTCGGATTCCTTACAAGTTACACCTACGACCTCGCAGGTCAGCAAACCGCGGTTCAAAACGCTCTCAGCAATGCCACCACCAACGCGTACGACAATGCCGGCCGGCTGCTAACATCGCTGTCTGCGTTGGGATTTGTGACGAGCTATGGCTACGACCTCGTAGGACGGAGCATCACGGTCCAGGATCCCATTGGCCGCGTATCGTCTACCGTCTTCGATGTGGCCGGCCAACGGATCGCGCGCCAAACCCCGCTTGGAAACCGGTGGACGAGTGTTTATGACGCGGCTGGCCGAACGGTTGCTTCAGTCGACCCGCTTGGCAACAGCTCTACAAACACTTTCGATGCGGCCGGCCGAAGGACGGTTCTCCAGAACGCGCTTTCTTACAGCACCAGCTATTCCTACGACCCGGTCGGCAATCAGACAGAAATTTGGAACGCAAGAGGGAACCGAGCGACGACGGTCATCGACGCTCTAAACCGCCTGCAGGCGACGGTAGATCAACTTGGATATCGTGTGACCAACACCTGGGACCGCATTTCTCGAAAGACAGTGATCCAAGATGCCATGGGTGGCTTGGTTTCAATCAGCTACATGCACCGGGACAAGGTCATTTTCGGCATCTCGGACCAGACCGGGCACATCACAACCTATAACTACAACAACAACAACCTTGTCTCCATGCGGCAGTTCCCCGGCGGGGACAGGACAACTTATACGCTGGACAACCTTGATCGGCAAACCGTTGCATTGTACGCAGACGCATCCAGGGTCACGACAGCCTTTGACGCGGTTGGGAATCGAACTACAGTCCAGCACGCGGTTGGGACGACGACTCTTTCCTACGACGCCATGAATCGCCTCGTCGGTCGAACGGATCCGGGGCCGTTCAGCCAAGCCTACGCCTACGACATTGCAAACCAGCGCACCTCCCTAAGCGACCCCGACGGCGGGGTCAGAACTTTCGGCTTCGATAATGAAGGCAACCTCACGAAGTTTACAGACGAGACCGGTAGCATCACGACTTTTCAGTTCGATGCTATTCGCCGGCAAATGACAATTGTGTTTGGTGAGGGAAGCCAGCGGCTCATAGCTTATGACGCCGTCGGACAAATAGCGGGCATACAAGAACAGACTACCGCCGCTGCTCAACTCGCAAGGGCAACTTTTCTTTATGATTCCGTCGGCAATAGGTCAAATGTGCAACGGAATACTGGCATGTTGTCGACGTACACGATGGACGCCAAGAACCGCCTCACCAAGGACGTGACCTCGGTTGAAAACGTTCACACTTACGACTATACCTACAACGGCAACGACGAACTCCTAAGCTCGACTGAGAGTGGTTTACTCGTCCAGTTTTTTGTCGACGCTTCAAACCGAGTTGTAACGAGTGCTTCCGGTGGTAATATAACTAGCTATTCCTTTGATCGAAATGGAAACCAGATCGCCGTACAAGATGGCACGGGAATCACGACGATGAGCTATGAGAAGGAGAACCGTATAAGCGTCCACCAATCAGCTACCGCGTCCGTTGCGACCTACGCCTATGGGCTAGACGGGTTGAAAGCGACGGAACTGATCGACGGAGTTCCCACCACCCTTCTTTGGGATGGGAACGACTATTTGCAGGGAAGGTCCTGAGTCAATGCCAGTCACCAACTATTATTCAGTCAACGGTCAGATTATTGGTGAGCGAACCGCTGCCGCAACCAGGACAAATTACTCGGTAGACGCTCTCGGCTCCGTTACCGGAACTCTAGTGAGCGGCGCTATTCAGAATACGTATGCCTACAATCCATATGGTTCTTTGCTTCAGAAGACTGGAGTCGGCACCGACCCGGCATTCACTTGGATAGGAGCAAGGGGTTACCGGAACACGCGTCGGCAGTACGCTGAAAGCTACATAAGAGCTCGCACTTATTCCACTCTAGTGGGGAGGTGGACTTCTAAAGATAGCCAATGGCCCCGAGAGCCTGCTTACGGTTATTCTAAGAGTTGCCCTTCCACCTACATCGATCCCAAGGGAACCTGCCCCTGGTATTACGCCGTGGCCGCCATGCTTTGCATCACCTATGATGTAACGTACCATGAGGAGTTAAACCTCACTTATAAAAGGGAAAAGTTGACAGCCGATGATCTGGGACCGTTCGTTACATTGAAGCAGGAATCTAAGACGTGTAAGGCTATCGTGAACCTATGGATGCCAGATATCCAAGAGGTGGCCACTGAGTGCTTGAAAGAAGGTAAGGATATCCCGGGATGCGTCGCTAAGAAAACTGGTGGCCAGTTAGGCGATAGTTACTGGAAATGGCTCGCTTGTACATTTGGCAACCAATTTAGGCAGGATCCCAAATCCGGCGACTATTACAATCCTTGCGGATCGGAAGATCAGGACTGCGAAGGTTGTTGTGAAGGCATCTGGATCGCTTGTACGCTAAAATGCAATTTTGATAAGGGGGCGGACTGTCAAGACAAGTGCCGCAACGAGCAGTCTGCATACTTTAAGTGTATGGACGCGCTTTCTGGTTGCCGCTCGGAAAACAAAATGGATGGAAGTGCGGTGGAAAGCTACGAGTGGGATTTTTAGATTGCCAAAGATTCGAAGAATAGCTCAAGTCTCGCAAATCATCGTAGACGCATCTCTAGGAGAGATGATTCGGAGCTTGGCTCGGGTTCGTTCAACGATAGGGGTTGGTATTCGCTTGTCTTTCGTTTGCGTTGTCGTCATAATCTTGAGTTCTTCATGTCACAGATCAGAACCCGATCTCCGACGCTCGAAGTCTCCAAAGCTATTTTCTGCCCGGGCTTATAGCCTGTATATTCAGCATCCTACGGGGAAGAATGGTTTAGAAGAGTACTTAGATTGTGCGGACTCGTTGCAAACCGAGATCTTTCGGAAGCTCGCTGGCGCGCTACACATTTTCGAACTTAATTCTCATCGAAACACAGCAAGGAAACTGCCTTTGCCGGACTGGGCTCGAGGCAAAAGTGAGCTCGAAATACAGCAGTCAATAACGAATCTCTTCGGTGCAAAGCTTGCACTCATAAAGCGCGGCAACTCCAAGCCTGTGTTCGACCCAAATGGATTCATTAATCCCGCTACGTTTAGTTTTCGTGGTTTGGAGGACATCAGCTTACTGGCCAGCACAGTAGCACACATTCTAGCGGTCAAAGGTGAAACGCGTGAAGCAGTCAACACTCTCACCCAACTTGTCAGATTCACTCATAAAATTAGGCAACTTGGACTAGTTGCCGACATGGTGGGAATTCGTTGCACCGAGGACTGGTTTAGCGAGATTGAGCGCGATCACAAGTTATTCAGCGACACAAATTGGGACACGTTGATCGAAGCTGCAAGAGGACAACTGAACGATCCGACTCCACTTGGGAGCGCAATCGAGGCTGAGCATTCGAATATGCTTTCTTCATTGATTGTACTTGGAACCGACAGTCGTGCCGAATTAAGTCCAATGCTTCGCAAAGACCTGGATGCCTTGGGCGCTCAGGATCGAAAAGAACTTGTGGACCGAGCGGTGGTCTCTGCCGACCTGCAGATCAAGCAGGACCTTGCCATTCTTTCAGGTCCGATAGACAAATGGCCCTGGCCCGGGGACAGAAAGGCGGAATCTGTGAGCGAAGGAGATAAAGATGTAGACGGCCTTCTACAGTTGGTTTTGCCAGATGCATCAACGTTCGCGTCGGAAGCGGTCAATAGAGTTCAATTTAAACTACTAATTGTCGATGCCCTCATCCACAAATTTCGGCTAAAGCAAGGCCGGCTTCCAAGTGATTTGGGAGAATTGGTGGCAGCCAGTGAGATAACAGACCCACTAGGTGGAGCCCCTTTTATTTACAGAGTTGCCCATGATGGTTACAGTTTATCGAGCATTGGCAAACGGGGCGTGTCTCCGATATTTTGGGCCGGGTCCCGACAGTCGTTCGTACCCTAGCGTCATGCAGGCTACACGATGCGCGACGTGGGACAAGAGGGGACTAGGATTCCAAGGAAGTTGTTCTTCGTCTGGTCGGGGCCTTCAATGCACTCTCAAAGATATTATTGTCCCAGAGCATAGCGGAGGTCGGGAGGTTCCTCGACGCGTAGTAGTTGGCCAGCTTGTCCACCAACCCAGCGTCGCTGAACGCCACCAGTTCGCCCTTTCGTTCACTTCCGGCGGTCTCGAAACTTGCCCCACAAGCATGGGCGACGAATACGTGCTTCGCAACCATCAGTCTGTATCTTAGAGTCCGGAGTCGCCAAGAGATTTCGAGATCGTCAGCTCCTACGTAACACTTCTCTTCGAGTAGCCCGAACTGGTCTAACACCTTGCGCTTGAGAGCCAGGCAAAAACCAATGAGTAGTTTTGTTGAGAGCTGAGTGCTCGAAACTGAGGGCTGAGACCGGATTAGATATGCGATCTCCTTACGTGAGGTCAGGCGTTCCGGTGGCAGGTGGAGGCCGATGAATTGGTCTCCGCAGACGTTGTCGGACAGCGGCCCGACAGCTCCTACAGTGGGGTCGCTTAAGGGAAGGAGAAGGCCTTCGATCCAACCGGGCCAGACTTCAGTATCCGGGTTGAGGAGGATGATGGTTTCACCCCGCGATGCGAGCATTCCAATGTTGCAGCCTTTACTAAAGCCGTAGTTTTCGGCGTTCAAGATCATTTGGATTGCCGATTTTTGAATGCCGATTGCTTGATTGGAGGGGAAGGCTTCGAGATACTTGTCCGTTCCATCTTGGGAGGCGTTGTCCACTAGGATGAGCTCGTCTTCGGGGCCGAGAGTCGGTAGGATGGAGTTCAGGCACGTCTCGATTGTCTTCATCGAGTTGTAGGTGAGGACAACGACGCTGCAGCGTTTGGATGCTGGGCCGAGCTTTCCGATGTGAGGGCCGACTAGGGCGGCCATTTTTTCTGGTTCGTTGTAGGGGTCGGGGACGGGCTTGGCGACGTAGAGCTGTTGGTAGGTTGCGGCAGCGTGTTCGGCCACCGCGCCATTTAGCCCCAAGGCTTTAGCGGCTTGGCCGATTGCTTTGGATGCACCACCGTCGGGGAGCGTCAGGGCGTCTTCGTCGGTGACGATGTAACCTGCTTCCCAAAGGGTGTCTTTGAAGCTCGATGGGGTGAAGAAGTGGAGGTGGGTTCGGTCCAACAGCCCCTTGTCCACATAGTTGAACTGCCCTTGGAGCAGTTGCACCAGCACCGACCAGTGGGCGATGTTCGGCACGTTGGCGATCACGGTCGCCCCTGGTGATAGGTGCTTCCGCAGGCGACGGAGAACTGCTTCCGGATCCCGCAGATGCTCCAGCACGTCTCCGCAGATCATGCAATCGAAATACCGCTCGGGGAGCGGCAACGGATCCATCTGCTCGATGTCGCCGACAAGGATGTGATCTAGGCGGGCCTTGGCTTGAGCAGTGATCTCAGGCACAAGCTCAATGCCCCAAATGTCTCGTTCCGCTGATTGAGCTTTCAATATTTCGCCCAATCGCCCGGCCGCGCAGCCGACATCAAGGATCTTCCTCGCATCTCCTGGAACTCTGTCGAGTATCCGTTCGTTAGCGCCCTCGTAATACGGATTTGACATGCCAAATAGTATTGTAACGTCTAGCTTCCGACCGGCAGCAACATCACTGGCGGCTCTACCCTATGGCGGGAAGCAGACGTACCCTTGGATGCGCATGCTAGACAGTCGCCCCGACGTGTCGAATTCCACTGAACAATTGCGGTGCGAGAGGCACCTGTTCGCTCCATGGCGATGTATTGCGGTGGTTGAAGTGAGCGCAGACTGATTTCCTTTTCAAGGGCGCGAGAACAATTCTCTATTGCCTACCAAAGCCCAATTCTCTACAATCCTGTCATGGCACGGGACAATGTTGAAATATACAAGGATCAAACCCTGGCAGTCGAAAGCCTTTTGAACCATCACTCCGAGTTCGATCCAGCTTTGGATCCGCAGTTTACGATCACCGAAAGTGAAGTTTTCGCTGCGGTTTTCCAGCCCGATTGGAGTAAGTACAACGACGACTACCGACAAGCCTATAGCCACCTTATGACAAATGAGCCCGGATTAATGGATCGAGCTCAACAGGTGTTTAAGAAATTCCTTGAAGCCCACGGGATTGCGCCAGTCGATCTTGAATTGACAATCCCGTAGTTCCTCAAACGGGCTCAACTTAAGAAGCTGAGCCCGTTGACCTAATCGTCGGAGTGGATTTTGTCGTACTTGACAGATCCGTCCGATTGCTTCGTTCCAGTCGTGGCATCATTATGAGTCGGTCCACTCGTTTGACCAGAGTGGTGGTGGCTGGGCTGACTCGAGTTCTGAGCCGTGGCTTGCTCGCCTGCTGGTGCGTTCGAGAGAACCTCCGCAATGACCTGTCGCTCCGTTTCGTCTGGCATTTTCTGTCTCCTGGGCTTTTGCCCAGTAAATTTGACTATCTTGGCCATCCGAGGGTTCTTCAACGCCCAGAAGGTTCACGGGACATTTTCTCACTTTGACTTCTTTAGAATCCGCCTGGGTACCTGATAGTCACCGAATTTCGTGCCTTTGAGAATCGAAGCGACTCGAACACTGGCATTGACGATTTTGTGATGATTCGCCAGGACAAAGTCACTCGCATAGAACGCAGATTTTAGATCAAACGAATGGCAAGGGCCGTCTGAGCCAAGGTAGTGAACGGCTCGCCCGATGAGGTAGCAATTTCTCGGTGATGCCCTTCGAATGAGCTTTACCGCCAGCCAGTCGACCAAAGCAATGCCTGCAATGAGCAGGATCGATACTGCAAGACCTAATTGCCAAGTCCCGTATTCCGTCGCCATGAATGCTCCAAGAAGGCACGACAGCGCAAACGATGCGAGCGAACCGATGAGTAGGTAGTCGAAAAGCCGAATGTGACGCTTGCAACGTTGGCAATAGGGAATGTCCCATGTCCAGCCTCGTGTTCGAGCTCGCCTATTCCGTTCTGTACCGGCAATCGCCAGTGTCGTGGTCGCAAACGCGCCACAACAGGCACAGGACCTCGGGAAGACAAACTGCTTGCCAGACACGCTAACTTTCATGTTCAAGATCATCCGCGAGGTGAGTCAGTAGAGCAAACTTCCGCAGCTTCAGAGCTACGCTGTAGATAGGGAAGAAGCCCCGTTGCCAGGGCTCAGGTTCAGATAAGCACTTGTAGCTCATCGCGCTGGAGAGTGCGAAGACCGGGCCAATCGCTTGTCGCAATCCGCTCGATCATCCGATCAACCGTTGGGTTGATGAGCGAGTAGGTCGGAAGTTTGTCCGGCGCCCTTCGAGAGACGGCCAGATCCGTTTGCGCGTCCCACTGGTACCGCCAAAGTCTAGCTGCCCGAAACGCTTCGTTTTTCAAGTCGGGTCCGAGATGAGCGTGGAATCCGCCGGAGAAGACGACGACTCGTGGTGATCCCCACCGGAGCGGCACTACTGCCACCCGTTGATGAGCGAAATTATGAACGCCGCAGACGATGATCTTGCTGTCGAGAACAAGATTCTCGGTCATCTGTTGAAGCTCGTCCAACTCCTTGCAATCGCCATCCTGTTCGCCTAAGGATTTAGGCAAGAATGCCAGCGGCCCTTCGAGCAACTTGACGTTGCCGTACAGCCACAAGCCAGCCGGAGGGTGGAATCCCGGCTCTTGATCAAAGGGCACGGTTCGTTTGGGTGCTTGCTCCGAATCAGCGGCATCGAAAAGGGAAGCGCAGTGCCTGTATGCCTTGAGTGTGGGCATGACTCGAATGTCGCCAAGAGACATAAGTTAGACCTCCTAAGGTGCTCGGCAGACAAGAACTGCCTGCCGCCTGACCAGCAATAGCGGAGGAGGGCACTGATCGACGAAATTGAGAGCTTTGTAGCAGCACAGGAAGATAAAAGGAGAGCAGGCTTGCGCCTGCTCAGTAGTCTTCCGGTAAGAGAATCGTTGTTGCTGAACGATCCGCTTCCGTGATGATCCAGAACTGAATGTTGTGTCGATCGCGATAGCTGGAGAGAATACGAAAGCCTTGTCGCACGGACAAGTCGTTCTCGGCTTTGTCCGCCTTGCCAAGCTCTCCCCAATCGCCGTTCATGTGTCGAATCAGGCAGCGGCTGACATCCACTTCGTGGAGCAGACCCCGTGCCCGACTAGTCATGGCGAGTCGGCCTAACTTGAATCTTCCTGCCATTCTTTGCCTCAACTCAAGACCACCTGGGCCAGGGACTCGACATCAGGCAGGTTGTCGGACATGAACTCTTCCGGCCCCTGACCTGAGTCAAAGGCGTCGCGAAAGCACATGTCAGGAAGGTCGTGGATGCTTAGGCCAAAGTCGAGTTGACAGCACCGGTCAACCCGTTCCATCCATTGATCAAACGTTATCAAGAGAATTCTCCTAGCGCATATTCAAATGTAAACGTGCAACGTGCCCGCTTGGGTATGCGCCCAACAAATCTCTCAACTCCCGGTCCGTGAATCAAAAATTGAAGTCCGGAAGCACCGGTTGATCAACTTCGAATGACTGGATGCATTTCGGTGCACTCCCCCTGGCCGCGCCGAGTGACCTAAAGGTGTGGAACGAACGACGACTCGACGTAAGCGGTTGAGGAGAGGAGGAGTAAGTGACAGACCTTTAGGGAGCGAGGGTTGAGTTTTACGCTGAACTTACGCAAGTTCAGAAATCCCGACTAGCCTCAGCCGCCCCATTGACCGGGGGTTGGAGCCGGATAAAGTTTCATGTGGAGCCCCAACATAAAATGAAGTTCGCGGTGACTGGGTGTGTCGTCACTCATCCGCGCCATGCCGATTTGTGGGCTGCTTAGCCTTCTTTTCAAGGACCGCCAAGACAACCGGCTCAGCGCGGATCTTGGCGATATCGGGATACTCGCGCCCTATTTCGTCCAGCATCTGAGTCGCCTCCCCTAGCGAATTAGCTTTGGCCACAAGGGCAGCAACCACTTGAGCCTGCATACCCAAGCCTTGCCTGGCCAATTGCATGGTCATCGGCAGCGCCGCATCAAGAGAAGAAGCTTTTGCTATGTAGTCGATGATTATCTGAGAGCCTGGAAAGAAGCCGTGATCCTTCATGATATCCAGGCCAAGCTCGAACTCTTCTCGCGATGTCGTTTTAGAGAGCAGATAGTTGAAGGTCTGGGGGATTGGCTTTATGTCCTTTGCAAGCAGATCGGAAAGGGTTTCGAGGCCCTCGGCGAACATGCCCTTGCCAATGAGGGTGTTATAAGTGTGGGCATCGACGCGTATCCCTTTGGAGATTGCTTCCTTGAGGAACTTGCGAGCTTGTGCTACATCTGGCGATCGCTGGATGAGAATGCGGAGGGTCACGCTCGTTGGTGTTAAGCCAGAGCTTCGCATTTGCTGGTAGAAACCGGTGACTTCTTCAAACGATGCCGATTTGGTCATCAGTGTGTTGAACGTAACTACGCTCGGCAATATTTCCCGCCTTACCATCTCTTTCAGCAATTCGGGAGCCTCCGTCTGAGGTGCTTTTTCCAGAAGCGAATTAAAAGTAACCACGTCTGCCGCGCACCCACGGGATTCCATTGTCTTTGCTATCTCTAACATCTCTGCGTAGGATGCGGACTTGGCTACGACGCTGTTAAGCGTATAGGTCGTCGGCATCACTCCATTTTTGAACATCCGTTCGACGACCAACTTCGCTTCAGCCAAAGACGAAGCCTTATCGATAAGCACGTTGTACACGGCAGCATCTAGATTGGAGCACTCTTGCTCGACCCGGTCTAAGAGCTCGAAGCCGCGACGAAAAGACTTACCGGCCCGCAGCAGATTGCGATAAGCGAAAATACTTGCGGACACTCCCGCAGGCGGCTCATCCAGCCCGAGGTCAATCGCGACTTGGTGGTGGTCCGCGAGGCTCCGCAACTGGAAGGCTAGGGACGCCCCGTCGGCAATCCGCCAACAAGCCGCTAGAAGATTCCGAGCGTCAACTGCTATCTGCTGGGGAAGCGGCGCATGAGCCGCGTCAAGACGAAGGGTGCCTCCTAGCCTTTCAAGCACAAAGAACTCGCCAAGAAAGTCGGGCTGCATCGCCGTCATTCGAGGCCGGAACGGATTCCATTCTTCACCAAGCGTGGCCAGGGCTTCCATCTTCTGATCATCCCAACTGGCGGTGAGCAATCCGTCGCGAACCAGTTTTGAAAGCGTCTCTCCTTCGAGATATTTCAAGGCAATCTCACCGGTGATGGTGGACATTACCAGCAGGTTAAGGTCTTCATCCCGAACACCGGCCGATCGCCAACGCCTGACCTCTTTCTGTAGGATCGTCCTCGTAAGGTCTAGCTCCGACCATCTTGACTTGCTTGCTAGATCTCGCTCATCGCGATAGGCTTCAGCAAACATAGCGGCGAATAATGGCCGCCCCTGACGATCTATCGTGGTGAGGAAGAGACGAGCCAGTATCTCTCGTCGGCTTTCACTGATACCAGGAGATTTCGTCGCGATGATTTCGGTGATGGAAGCCAAGTCCAGCGCTCTTAGCTCCAACGGCCTCCGACTATGCAATGAATCGAGGACGCTCTTATCCTCGACCGAATCTTCGGCGGTCAGTCCCTGCCACCAAAGGTCGGACGCGTTCCGCTCTAATAGGAGCACTCGCACTTTGCTCTTTACGGTTGAAGCGAATTTGGTGCGGGCTAACTTGCGAAGTTGGTTTTGCACAGCAGAGAATCGCTCGACGACGTAGTCGACCACAACCAAGTTGTTTTGCTGCGGAACCCAGTCCAGCCAACGGGCAAAATGATCGTCTAGAGCCCAAGCGCCGACATCCCATCCGGCACCCCTGGCCGAAAGCATTAACTCCAAAGACAAGCGACTTTTACCACTGCCCGCTCCGCCGACGAGTGCCCACCATCGAAACGAGTCTGGGGAATCCATAAACTGCGTTAGCTGAGCGAGTTCTTCTTCCCGTCCTGTGAGGGGAACGACGCGCTCGCCATAATGAAATCTTCGTGCCTCTCGGCGGTCTGGATTCGTGGTTGGTAGCGGAATCTCCAGCAGCGGACGGACAGGTTCTTGCAAACCGCTAGGGTGACGAGATTGCTGCGTCCGACGAGCTGCGATCTCTCGGTAGATGTCTTCTTTCTTTGCTTCGATCTTTGCTATCCGCTTCGGAAGCCAAGCCGGAGGATCCGAGCAAAGTTGACGGTCGATGCCGTCAGCGTAAGTCAACAGAGCAATTTCCAGCGTGTCCAAATCAGTTGCCGATCTGCTTCTCCAAATCGTCTCAAATTCCACTAGGTCGCAGGTCCACTCGCCCTTTAAGTAAACGCCGGCGCCTGATCGAAATCTGAGTTCAAGCCCGGTTTCGCGTAGCAAGCCATAGCGGCCCCCTTGGCCATCCACCTTGTCCAGATTGGCCTTATCCACGATGTCCCGAATTTGGTCTTCGCTTGGACTGCCAGGAATGTCCTTTTGGTGAAGATGAGTCTGCCCGGAAAGGAGAAGCAGCTTGAGGTACGTCAAGTACCGATAGTCCGGCAGTTCGACCTCGCGGCCGTTACAGGCGACTTTGAACTTGCCGAAGAGTTCAAAGCGAACGATGTCCGAAGCAAGCTGACTTCCCTCCACGGCAGGGATTGTACAAAGAATCCTTGTTCGTTCACATGGGAACGTTCGGCAACATTCGGCAAACCGTCGGCACCAATTCAGGACGGCAACGAAATACAACAGTCGTGTAAGAGAAATGGCTCCTCTTCAAGAGGAGCCGGATTTGATCTACCAGCCAGTGGCTGGGCGACCGAGTCAACACAGAACAACCTACGGGTTAGGTCGAAGTTGCACTTTATGAACCATTCGTGCCACATCATTGCAGTAAATCAAGCGGTTGTCAAGCCCCTGACGTGGCAAGACGTTGCCGATTTCCGAGAGCAGCTTCGGCTACTGGAGCCGGCCCAAGCGCTGGAAATCCTCGACATCCTCCGGCGGTACGGCGTTCGCTGTTCGGGCAAGGAATCGAAGTGACTCCCCGCGCCGTTCGAAGTCCAATTCCTGCGCACTGGATAGGCGTGTGGCACGACTGGGAATACCTCTGTCAGACAATTGGCGATGCGCTCGTTGAGATAACACCCGCCGATTTGGTAACCCATGCGCTCGTTCTCGGCAGCACGGGCTCGGGAAAAACGAACGCGCTTCACCATCTAATTGCGGGAGATCTCCTGCGTTCTCATTCGATTGTTGTGCTTGATGCCCGTGGTGATTTGGCGGCGGCCGTCATCGAACTGGCGGCTCAATCCCAGATCGATCCCAGTCTTATAAAGTTCTTCGATTTGAGAGAAAAGGCGCAGCCACTTGGCTTCAATCCTTTAGCTGGTCAAGGTGAGCCTTATTACAAAGCCTTGGGAATGATCGACGCCGTTGCCGCCGAGTCCGATTCGTGGGGGGTTCAGTTAGCCGAAACGTTCCGTAATGCGGCGCTCTTGTTGGCCGAGACCAATGAGCCGATCACCCGGCTTGATGGTCTCTTCTACAACCAGTCCGTCCGCACGACCATTCTTGCAAAGGCGCAGTCGGAATCATTACGGCAATTCTGGGCACGCTACGACTCGCTCTCCACGGACAAACAAGGAGCGCTGGCTGCGCCGGTTCTCAACAAGATCAGCGCGCTTCTATCGACCGAAGGTCTTAGGCGGATGTACGGTCATCCAAATCCATTGGCCCTAGGCGACCACTTGAGGACACCGGGCAGTATCACGCTCATTAGTCTGGCCGTTGATGAACTCCACCATGCCGGTTGGATGACCGGCTCGCTCTTCCTGAATTCGATTTGCCGCGAAGTGTTCTCTCAAGTCGGCATTGCCGAAAGTAAACGAAACCCAATTCGCTTGTATGTTGATGAGTTCGAACATTTCGGGACGATGCAATTTGAGGCCATTTTGGCTGAGGGTCGGCGGTTCCGTCTTTCTGTGGTGCTCGCACACCAATCCCTCGCCCAACTATCACCGAAAATGCGCTCACTGATTCTGGGCAACGTCGGCGTGAAACTGATTTTTCGCACCTCCCATGCAGACGCCGACATCCTCAACAAAGATTTGACCGGTGCAAGAGCGGTCTTTGACTTGCCCTCGCTTCACGTCGGCGAAGCCGTACTCTGGCGGCGGGGGGATAATCCGTGGCCCATTGAAATCAATCTTCCTTTGATCAGAGACGTTGGGCGCACTTCAGCTGTAGCCAGACGACTTTTCGACCAATTGGACGCACAACGGCCCGCGTATTTCGAGGTCGTTGAGGACATCTCGGAACCTAGTGTAGTTGCGCCCGAACACCCGACCACGAGACCGCCAGCAAAGAGTGAAAGAGCACGCCCAAGCCCCCACTCGTTGGAGGACTGGCTGCTATGAATTCTCGCTCAGTGAAGCTCACTCGCCGCGATATTTCGGTCATACGCGACATTGCGTTAAGCCACGTTGTCTCGCGCGATCAACTTATGCGACTTGGCTATTTCGGCTCGATTACCCGAGTGAACACGCGACTCCGCGACCTAATCTGTCTCGGCCTGATTACTCGCCTCGACACGCCCTTCTATACACAAAGCCTCTATATGGCTACCAAAAGGGCTGCGGAGATTGTCGGTGAGAAGGTATCACCGCTAATACTAGGCCGAGGCTCATCACCACGCTTCATTCAACATGCGCTTTCAGTAACGAACGTGCGCCTGGCCCTCAGTTGCCGGACCAACGGACAGTGGAGGTTCGAGCAACAGCTATGGCGAAAGGTGACTGTCGCAAAGGGCGCCCTAGAGGTTCGACCTGACGGGCTGTTTGTCACCAAGACACCAATCTTCGTCGAGGTCGACATGGGTCATGTTGCCCCCAATCGTTTCAATGAGAAGCTGACGAGCTACGTGGCCCTAGCCGAATCAGGTCGGTGCTCTGAACTGTACGGTTTCGATTCATTTCGGCTCTTAGTCATCACCACCGGACCGCTCCGGGCTCATCACCTCCGTCGTCTCCAACCCTCTCATTCCGGGTTTGAGCTGCTTGTTCAAACCTTTGACGAGGTCGGGGCGGCACTTATTCCTGCATGGAGTTAATTCTAATGATCCAACAAAGAACAGATCCGTCACTCGTCTCCCTTCCGAACTCGCTTCAGCAAAAGCTTGAGCGAGCTAACAACCTCCTGACCCAGAGCGAGAACGCCGAATACTACGGCGATCATTCTCTTGCCGTTGTCAAAGCTCGCGAAGCAATGCAAGTCATACAAGCAATTGCTCGGAGCTCACCCGAGGCGGCCACTCTCTTGATTCTTGCGGATATGGGTTATAGCGGTTTCGAGTATGAAACGACAGAGCGCATCGACAGCCACCAAGTCATCGAGCGTAAGTTCTTAGGAATGAGCTTCGGTCACGATGTCGTCAATGTCCCAACCTACACGCGGCGCACCGTGAAAGGAAGAATCTTTTGAAAGGATAGTGTCACCTCCCGGCTGCGCAAACACAACACGATTGAGAGACATCGCGATGCCATCGAAACCACCAACCGAGAAGCCGAACCATCCGGAATGGCTTGATAGAGAGCTGTACACCCTCGAACAAGTTTCTCAGTTGCTTTCGCTCAGCAAGCGAAAAGTTGAGGACCTCGTAGGCCAGGGGTTGTTACGATCCGCGATTGCACCAGGAACGGAGCGAGCGAGGCGCGTCAGTCGCGCCATGATCCAAGAATATGTTGATGACTTCAATTCTCAGAACCCACCAAGGAGCGGGGGAAAGCGACATGGCTCGCGCTGATCTAGCAGAAACGATTAGTCGCGGTAATATAAGCACGTGCTTATGTGTTCATGCGACCTAGGGTGCCCATGCAAGTAGCAACCGACTCCGGCATGGCCCTTCAAGCGAAGCTGTTTAGGGGGTTCTCGGACGCGTCCCGGCTCACAATCCTCAATATGCTTCGTCAGGGTGAGCGAAGCGTTTCCCAGATCGTTGAAGAAACGGGCCTATCCCAGCCCAATGCGTCTCAACACTTGGCATGTCTCAAAGATTGCGGACTGGTTGTCTCCAGGCAAGAGGGTCGATCGGTGTTCTACACCTTGGCCGACGAACGAATGGAAGATATTTTCCTCGCGGCGGAAGATATCCTCGCCCGAATTGGTCAACGCATGTATTCGTGCACGAGGTACAAGAATGACTAGCCGGGGTCTTGCGGAGACCACTCCGGTGACGGCTCAAGCGGTCGTTAATACACAGCTTCCCAAACCCACAAAAGTAGGTCTTATCTCTTGGATCGCCGGCTCTCTCTTGATCCTTGCGGTCATGGTCTGGCAAGGATGGGCCGCGCATGGAGCGCCTACAGCGGACGCTCACGGCCTCAGTCGTTCGGCCATGTCACTTAGCAGTGCCGTGCTTGTCTTTCGCGAAGGATTGGAAGCGGTCCTTGTGCTGGCTGCGGTAACCGCCGGACTTGGGCGGTATAAACAGGGCTTTTGGGCTCCAGTTGCAACGGGAATCGGAACCGCTCTTGCTTGCACGGTCGCGACGTGGTTCATCGCCATCGCTCTCATTTCGTCGGTCAATGCGCCTGAACTTGCAATCCAAGCCGCGACCGGGTTGATTGCCATAGCGGTTCTTCTGGTCGTTATGAACTGGTTCTTTCACAAGCTTTATTGGACCGGCTGGATATGTCACCACTGCAAGAGACGAAAGCAAATCTTCGAGGTCAAGGATGCAGCGTCCTCAAAGGTCTATTTTGGCTTGGCTCTCCTAGGTTTCACCGCGATCTATCGTGAAGGGTTCGAGGTTGTCCTTTTCCTCCAGGATTTGCGGCTCAAGGCGGGGAGTGGAATTGTGTTGAGCGGAGCCGGAGTTGGTTTCGCGCTCACGTCGGTGGTCGCCGCGCTCACCTTTGCCGCGCACCAGAGATTGCCTTACAAGAAAATGCTCATTTGGACGGGCGCATTACTTGCTCTTGTGCTCGTGGTCATGGTCGGTGAGAGTGCCCAAGAAATGCAGCTGGCCGGTTGGCTACCCACCCATACCCTGTCCGTCCCCATTCCAGATTGGGCCGGAGTCTGGTTGGCGACGTTTCCGAACGTCGAAGGGCTTTCGTCTCAGTTCGTTGCCGCTGTTTTGGTCCTGGGTTCGTATGCCTGGATACGAACGAGGGTCCCCAGGGATCAGACCGGCAAGGCAATTGAAGCGGCCTGCAAGGTGGGCGAATGAGGACGATTCAAAGACTCTTATTATGGGTTGACCTCTTGGCCTGGATAGGAACAATGGACGATGGTTGTGCTAGGGCAGAGCGATGGCACCAGGATCAAATTGCAATGCAAAAGCATGAATCTTGGCAACGGTTCTTTCCGTATTCTCGATAGTAACATCGACATTTCGGGTGCGCTACCACGGTTCGAGAACGTAAGAATAATGTTGGGACTTGACCGGTTCCCCTTAAACTTTCCACCCCTGTTCGGCGACAACAAGTTCGGCCGTCATTTTGCCTCGAATTCAAAACTAAATGTTCCTGACTTTCCATCCGATGCGGCCGCTACTAAGGTGAGCCGCCAAGGACCAGCCATGCTAAACGCGGGATTAGTATTGTAGAGCCCCTTTCCTATTTCCTGAACTTTCGGATGCGTTGTCCCCATGTCCATGCTCGTCATAGCGACGGTCGCAGTTATCTTCGCTCCTGTGACGGCATTTCCTTTCCCATCCATTAGCGAAATCTGAACCTCGTTGTCACCAACCTTTGGCGATCCCATCACTTTTGCATCCACCATGAGGTCGCTGTTCATCGAAGGCAAAGGTGGTGACGCTTCCCCTGGAATTTCGGTAAATGTGTCTTGGCCAAAGTTCATGTTCATGACTGCCATCTTCATCCCTTCCATCCCAGATCCCTCGACCATCATGAGGAACATCATTGCGACCATCTGATAGTTCTTACCAAAGCCGGTTCGTATTTCCCAGTTTTCATCTCCGTTGACAACGTAGGACGTTTTCTCGTGCAGTTCGGGAACAAGAGCAGATGAATGTAATGCCAGCATGTCGGGCACCGTCTGTGGTTC
>JANYLD010000064.1 GCA_025363835.1 Armatimonadota bacterium | reverse complement strand
TGAGTGATTCGTCGTTGTGCGAGCCTTTTACAAATGCGTGGGGCCCGGCGCCGTCGTCCACATCGGTGAGATAGATAAACAGCTTATAAAACCTCCAGTCGTCCACATCGCGGTGGAACAGCTCGGCGTGCTCTGCCTTTGCCCGCCCGGCCATCGACCACCAAAGGTTGATGCTTGAAATGGTTGGCTTGCAACCAAGGCTCTGACCCATGATCGCCAGCACCGCGGGGTCGTTTGCGATTTTAAGAGTGTGGGGGCAAGTGATGAGCTGCTCGTACGTGTAGTGAGCGACGTGGGTTTGGGGCGGGGCGTTATCGGGTGAAAGGAACGTTCCTAATTCTTTGTGGTTAGGATCGAAGGTCTCCTGCTTTCTAGTCCACTCAACCATGTCCTGAACCTGCTCCGGGCTAAGCAGTGTTGGCAGAAACAGAATGCCGTCCTTCTTCAGTGCTTCGACCTGGTCCTTCAGGTCCTCCCGAACCGCTTGCTTTCGCCGCCCCATCGTCACCACGGACGTCATCGCTTCGCGAGTTTTCGGGCGGAGCACGCTGCGCTGAGCATAGTAGAGCATGTTCCTCGGTGGATAGAAACGACGAACAATCTTCTCAACCTTGCTGGCCATGCTTTCTAGTATGAAGGCAACGGGGTTTGTTCTTAAATCGCGTGCCGACAAAAGCGCCCGATTCCCCGTCCCTCAATCCGCCGTGGTTGGGGATCCGGCGTCATCGCCGGGTTCTGTGGTTCAGAGGAAGAAGAACCCTCAACCCGGTAGGGTGGGTTGAGGGATGGGATCGGGCGTATCACCCACTCCAAGGTGTAGGATGCATCTATGAGGCATGAGCCGATGTTTATTGAGAGCCAGCGGCTCTATTTTCGCGCCGTCACCCCCACCGACGCTGCCGGCAACTACCTCCGGTGGATGAACGACCCGGAAGTGACCCAATTCCTAGAAAGCCGCTTCAGACCCCAATCGGTCGAGTCAATCCAAGCCTACATAGAAGACCTCGCCAACTCAAAAGACAACATCTTCTGCGCCATCGTCCAAAAAAGCGACCACCGGCATATTGGAAACATCCGGCTCGGACCGATTGAATGGGTTCACCGACGGGCCGAGGTCGGCCTCCTCATTGGCGAAAAGGATTGCTGGGGGCACGGGCTGGGAACGGAAGCCTACAAAATGATAGCCGAGCACGCATTCTTCTCATTGAACCTGAACAAGGTCACGGCGGGAGCCTACGACGAGAACAAGGGCTCACGTCAAGCTCTGGTAAAGGCCGGCTTCGTGGAAGAGGGTAGAAGACGATCGCACTGCTTTGTGGACGGCGCATACGTCGATGTCTTTGTATATGGCGCCTTGCGGGAAGAATTCGTGCGTCAGGAGCTCATCGAGGAAGCTCTGGAACAGTCTTCGGCAAAGGCGAAACATTAAGGTTCGCTTAGGTATGCTGCGAGGCTGCCTGGCAACCTTAGTAGGGCAACCCCGCAGGTCAAAATGAGGATCGTCTTTACCTCTACGTGGCAGAAGACGGATCTCTTCGCGCTTCTTGCAAAACGTCTGGAGCATCTGGGTATCCAGTCCGCATGGATCGTCACGTCCGAGCTTTACCGCGACAGCCTCGTCGGTAAAGGATTTGACCCAAAAACGATCCTCTATCTCAGAAAAGACGTTGCCCTTCGTTCCCCCAGCTTTGAGCGCGACCTTGAAACGATGACCGTTCTGGAGTCTCGCTCGGGCGAAGTCGTGAAGAATCTCGTGCGCATGGACCGCTATGTAAATACATGGGCGTGGCCGAAAGCCGAGCGCTATGCGGCCTACGTTACGGCGAGAACAGTGGAATTTCTCGACCGAATGGACGCCAACCTCGTTGTTGGGGAACCGTCCGTCATTCATGACCTCCTCGCGGTTTTGGTTTGCAGAGCGACCGGACGTGAGTACGTGGCTCCGTTCTCTCTCCGCCTGCCAGTTCAGCGGTTTGCGTTCTGGAGCGGATACACGGAAGGCGAGTTCCATTCGTTCGGAGCCAGGATTCCGGCGGAGGTCCAGCCTCGCTTTCTGCAGATGGCGCGAGAAATCCGCGAGCAAATCGTGGTTAAGCGCAAGAAGCCAGACTACTTTTACAAGAATAGCGTTGCCCCCAAGGTCACTCCCGAGTTCCTCTTCAAAATTGGCCGCGGGATCGGCCGGGCAATGTGGCAGTCTCGCTCGGACGCAAACATGTACACCTTGCACGACATCCTCGTGAAGCACAAACTGCACATGCGCCCAGTCCATTACGGATTCACCAAACTGCAGTGGTCCAGGATCTTCGAGCAGCCCGTACCGGGCGAGAAATTTGTCCTCTTCACCCTCCATAAGCAACCTGAGCATTCCATTGATGTCCAAGGCGCCCGTCACAGCAACCAGTTTGAAGTCGTCAAGGGTATCGCCAGAAATCTTCCCGCCGACATCACGCTCTACATCAAAGAACACCGGAACTGCCTTGGAGATCGCAGTCCCAGCGAGTTACGGCGTTACAAGGATCTGCCCGGAGTCAGGCTCATCGATCCATTCGTCGACGCTCATGACCTGGTGGAGACCTGCGAGTGCGTGGTCACGATCAGCGGGACCATCGCATTGGAGTCCGCCCTGCACGGCAAACGGACGCTCTTGCTTTGCGATCAGTGGCTTGCCGGATTTTCAACTTCAAAGATCATTAACAGTCCCTGGGAAGTGACGGAGGAGCTTGCAAAACCGATGCCAGTGCAAGATTCAGACTACGATCTACAATATCTGGGTTGGCTCCTGGAGAACTCATTCGAAGGCATTTTGAGCGATCCAGTGTCCGCTCCCGAATGTGTGAGCCGCGAAAACCTGGATCTGTTAACGGACGCCTTCCAGAGTTTGGTCGAGAATCGACAAGACGTGAGGCTGGGAGCTCGTGAAGCAGCCACTTAGCCTGAAATTGGCTTCCCCCCTGGGCGCGCTGACGCTCTCGGTAGTAGTTTGGCTACTGTGTTATCTCACGCCATTCAATATCTATACAAACGAGCAGAACCCGGAGGCCTACCTATTGCTTGGGGGCTACTTAATTGCCTTTGTCGCAGGAACTCTCATCTGGAGAAAGCAGCCGCAGTGGACCCCAGGGTTGCGAATCGAATCGGCAAGAGCCCTGAGAGTTGGATTCACGATCCTTTTGCTGATCGCTGCGAGCGGCCTATTCCTGCGCTACTTTGACCTTTTCTTCGTAAAGCACATCCAAGACTACGAGTCAACCTCCGCCTTTAGAATCTCCGAGGTGGAAGAAGGCACTCAGGCCCCTGGAGCGATGTCGGCGTTCTCGGTTCTGCTCTATCCGATCACCCTCGTTTGCTACCTGATCTCCCTTTACCTCTACAAGAAGCTGTTCCTTTGGCAAAGGACCTTTGCATTCATTGGACTGCTAGGTTATGGAGGCTACACGGTGCTGCAGGGTGGGCGCGCCGCGCTCGCCGTGGCCGGCATCATGGTCATCACCACTCTTGTACTCCGTGGAGTCCACGATCCGGATCGACGCCTGGAGGGAGCGAGGCTTAGGATGTTGGGGGTTGGAGTCGTGTTTGGAACCCTTGCGTTCATCGTTTATAGCGCTTACGTGGTGATCTCCCGTGTCCAAGCTGTCGGTATTCAAGATCCGACCGCCGTGCTGGACGTCGCTGAAAGAACGCGTGGTTTTATCCTGAAGGAGCCGTATTACAGCATGGTTAAAACGGGGCCTCCCGCCCTTTCCAGCGCGGTCAGCACGGGCTCGTCGCTCACATACTATTTCAACCACGGGTTCTATAACTTCTCTGAACTTTACGATTCCGAGCAAGGCCGCCGGCCCCTCGCTGGAGTCATGCAGTTCGGTCCTGTCGTGAGGTTTCTCAACAACCTTGGCGTCGATACACCATCTGTCGAAGAAGCTGAAGCGCGAATCCCTCAGCCCGGCCTGTTTTATACGTTCTTTGGCAATGTCCTCATGGACTGGGGGGTGGTGGGTGGTTTGGTCTACTGTCTTCTTTTTGGAGTCTTCGTTCAGGCACTTTGGATAAAGGCGCAAGCAGGGTCGCTCTTTTGTCTGCTTTTGTATCCCTTTTTCGCATGCGTCATTGCCTATTTCCCGCTTTCCGACATGATCGTCGGCGCCTACGGATTGTTTACAATCACCGCCGTCGTATTCTCGGTTGGCCTGCTCCACTTCTTTGAGCTTGCCTATAAGGCCCGCGCCAAACGAATGGCGGTGCCACAACTAGCGTGATCCGAATTCTCCAAGTCAACAAATTCTACTACCCCTACATCGGAGGAGTAGAAAAGGTCGTCCAGCAGATCTCGGAAGAATTGCTGAAGGTGCCGGGCGTTGAGAACGAAGTGCTCGCTTGCCACCTGGATAGCCGAGACAAAACTGGCTCCATCCACGGGGTTAAGGTGACCCTGGCAGGCAGCATCCGCAAGGTGCTCGGCATGCCGATCTCACCTTCATTCCCTCGCCTTTTAGAAAGGGCGCTCCTGGACAAGGACATAGTGGACTTCCACATGCCGTTCCCGTTGGCTGCTTGGTCCCTCAAAAAGCTCAAGACCTATCGGACGAGGGTCATCGTCCACT
>JANYLD010000057.1 GCA_025363835.1 Armatimonadota bacterium | reverse complement strand
CGGCGCGGCGAGGCTGACCGGGATGCCGAGATAGACCTCGATCAGATAGCGGGCGTAAAGCGCCGCGTGGTCGGAAGAGCCCCTGGCCGCGATAAGAACGAGGTCAAACTGCTTGCCTCGAAGGTGGTTGGAAAGCTCGTGCTCGTAACGCTGGCAGTTCGAACCGAGCGCGGCCGGCTGCTCCCGGATTTCCGCTTCCATCTTCTTGCCAAGCATTTGTGGATAGAGCGTACTCTGCTTGTTGCTCGGGTGATCGGTGAACAGTAATCGGTAATCGGTGGTCAGCAATCGGCCTTGTTACGACTTTGTGCCACTGTGTGACCTCTGAGCCTCTGTGTTTTCGAGTCTTTGAAGGCAACCACAGAGGCACGGAGGATTCACGGAGGCACGAAGATTATGCCTGTCACCGTTCGCCAGTCAACTCACCATGAGAACTGCTGCTAATTAAGGGGCTCCTCAATCGTCCATAATTCGAAGGTAGCAGCCAGGCGTTTTTACCTGCCTGCTGGGCTGGGCGGATCTTGTATGAACAAACTCATTCTCACTGCGTGTCTCGGCGTCATCTTCTCGGGCATGGCGGTTGCTCAGGATACGGTCAACAAGGACCGGGCGACTAAGAAAGGGAAGGCTGCTGCCGCCGCCCCTGCTCCCACCACCCAGACTTTCACCGACTACGACATGGGCCTCGCTTTTGACTATCCGCCGAGCTGGATCCTGGTCGAGGACGCGCGGGACCCCAAGAAGAAGGGAATCAACCTCGATATCCTGAAGAAGAAGAAAAAGAAGCCGCTGACCGGTCCCAAGCAAACCGGAAAGGAAACGCTTTTCTACATCCCGGCCGACTCCCGCACGGCCAACCTAGAGATCTTTGAAGCCCAATACGACCAAACTCCGGACCTCTGGGAGACGATCCAAACGGACGCCAACAAGCAACTCAAGCGTGACGTCCTGAAGCAGTGGCGCGAGGAAATACTCGGCGTGCCACTCCTTCTCACCAAGATCGGTTATACAGATGCAACGGGCACCAAGATGGATGTCCTCACCGGCCTCATGTACAGCCGCGTACCGAACAAGATGCAGTTCAGGCTGACAGCGCCGGAAGAGAACTACGACACCGCCGAATACAACTTCCGCCAGGTCCTCCAAACTTTGCGAACGGTTGCAGGGGACATGCCGCAACCGGAGGATCCCAATCACCCGTTGGACAAATCCGCTTATATGGCCAAACCCGACACCAAGCCAACAAAGCAAATGTCGTTTGTGGCCGAGGTTCCTGACCCTGCAAAGGCAAGGAAGGGAGAGGTTGTAGTCCCAATGACCGTGTCCTCCAAGAAGGTTGCGCTCAGCCTGCCTGCCGGTTGGACCTCTGAAGTGAGCAAGGACAACGTCGTGAGCTTGCACAATCCTGCCGTCGCCGGGACCATCACTGTTAACGTGGCAACTACGCTGGATTCCGATCCGCCGCAGTCCGCGGTCTTGAAAGCTTCCGGCCAGATGTTGAATGACTTCACGACAGTTACCAAAAGAAACGAACTGCTGCGCGACTTCTCGACCGCAGGAGCCTCCACGGACGTAATTTGGCGAACCGGAACGGGCGCCAAGGGCCCTCTTACAAGCTGCGAGGCCAGCGGTTCGACGGGTGATCTCTACTGGGTGCTTCGCTACCGGCTCGAGGGAGCGGCGTCGCCCGCAGAAGTCAAACTCGTGGACGCCCTGCTCGACGGCATGAGCGCGGACCCTGTTCCGTGATCGTCGCCTTCAGTACGAGCAGCCCCCTCGCGAGCGTAGCCGTCATTTCAAGCGACGGGGTCGTTCTAGGGAGCTCTGAAGAGCTTGCTCCCATGCGCGCCAGCGGCGCTTGCCTCTCGCTCCTTTCCGCGCTCCTCTCCTCTTTGGGATTGGAGTTGTCGACAGCCGACCTATTCGCCAGCGATTTAGGTCCGGGCTCGTTCACCGGAGTTAAAGTCGGGGTGACCCTCGCCAAGACTCTGGCTTTTGCGAACGGTACGCAAGTGGTTGGCGCTATGAGCTTCGACTTGATCGACCCCGCCAGCCTGGTGGTCTTACCGAGCAAGAAGGGGGAATGGTTTATTCGCCGGCCGGGCGAAGCGGCTTTTCGGTCCACCTCCTTACCCAATGAGCCTTTTCTAGGCTATGGAACCGCCATCGAACCCCTGACTTACCCGCGAGCACTACTCTTTGCAGGGTTGGACTTGGAGGCGGTGGCTCCCGAAGTCTTGACGCCTTCGTACCTGATGGAGCCTTCGATTTCGGTTCCGAAGAGATCGTTCGATGGCTTCAGGCGGGAAGAATCTTCTATTGGGCCGAATTGAGAGGCTTGGCAGGAACGTTGATCAAAGAGCTTTCGCCGCCGGATTCTCCGCTGTTCGGAACCTCGTACTTGATTCCAATTTTCTCCTGGTCGCCACCCACGCCATGGTATTTGGCAAATGGAAAGGTAAGGGTGCCCGGTTTTTGGAGGTTGGGCACGAAATGGTCTGATGAAACATCGTTCAACGTGACGCTTGTGATTTTGACAATGCGCGCACCCTCTTTGCCCACAGGAGTCACGGCCACGTCGGCAACCAGCAAGCCCTTTTGCCAGCGTAGGGAAGAAGAAAATGTAGTGGGGTCGGCACTCGAAGAGTCAGACCCGATGACCCGCACGATCCGCGTCGCCGCGAGAGCGCCTATCCCGATCGCCACAACCGCTAGGACTGCGAAGGCGACAACGAGGCCTATGAGAATCTTGGCCCAAGTCGGAAGGCCAGTTCGCTGAGTTTCGTGCATGGGCTCCGGCTTTAGAGTAGATCCCTCCACCCGTTGGACGGGTGGAGGCATTTCTAATTTTGGCCTATTTGCTCTTTGTCTTGGCCTGAACCGCAACCACGTCGTGGACGTAGGTGGCGGCCTTGGCGTCGAGGTACTTAGAAGGGTTCGCCTTTAGCTCGCCTGCACACTGGCTGCAGCAGATGTAGTAGCGGACGCCGTTGACGTCGGTGTAGCCGCCGCTGTGGGCCAGATCAGGGACGTCTTGCTGCATGACGGGGCAGTAGAGAGCTTCCTTGGGAGGCACGACGGTGTACTTCTTGGGCTCTGCGTCGAAGGCCTTCTTATCGTCCGCGTTCTGGAAGAAGTAGGCCACTCCCTCGTAGACGCTGGGGCCGACGGAATCCGTCTTGGGTCGCAGTGCGTTTGGCCGGACCGCGACGCCGCTGACTGGATCGAAGTAGCCTACGCCTACCGTCTTGTCCTTAACTTTGTCTGGGGTCAAGAACTTGTCTGGGGTCTTGCTGAACGGGCCTGGACACATGCCGCAGCACATGCTGTAGGCGGCCCCTTTGTAGTTGAAAACGGCGACCGGTGTGCTGATCTCCTCGCCGGTGACCGGGCAAGTCAAATGGAGATTGGGAGTCTGCCGAGCCATGCTGAACATGGCCATGGCGATAAGGGTTGTGATCATTTCTGGTTATATCCTCTTCTGATTCAAGCTCCGGTTGGAGCGGGGACGACTCGATTTGGACGATACATTCAGGCGCGCCAAAACACTGAGCCTTGGCGGGGCCTTAGGTATGTACGCATTTTGCCTGCCTTTGTGCGGCAGTTATTCAACAACAGCACCGAACTTACGAGTTCTTTGCTGGAAAGTCTTCACTGCGTCGAGAAGATCAGGTGTCGAAAACTCAGGCCAGGTCTTCTCCGTGACGTAGAGCTCGCAATAGGCGCCTTGCCAAATAAGAAAGTTGCTCCACCGCATCTCGCCCGCCGTGCGGATCATGAGGTCAGGGTCGGGATGGTGGGGGTTGTAGAGGTGGTCGGTAATCGTTTGCTCGCTGATCTGTTCGGGCTTGGCTCCTTCTGCAACCAGCTTCTTGACGGCGTCCACGATCTCAGCCCTGCCTCCATAGTTAACGGCGAGGGTGAACGTTATGCCTGTGTTGATCTTGGTCGTCTCCATCCCATCGTTTAGGGCTCGTTGAAGGCCCTGGGGAAGCTCATGAATGCGTCCGCTGACGTTGACGCGCACATTGTTCTGGTGCATGAGGCGGAGCTCGTCGCGAGCGGCCCTCTCGATAAGGCTCATGAGACCCTTTACTTCGTCTTCGGGGCGACGCCAGTTCTCCGCGGAGAATGCGTAGACGGTCAGGAACTTGATGCCAAGCTCGCTGGCCGAAAGAAGGATGCCTCGTAGAGCCTTGTAGCCTTCCCGGTGACCGAGTAGTCGTGCAAAGCCTTTTTTCTTCGCCCATCTGCCGTTGCCGTCCATGATTACGGCGACGTGGGCGGGAATGGCGTCTAGTTCAATGCCAAGCTTTTGAGCGGACTCCTGGGTGGGGTTCAAAATGGGGGAGGCCTTCGGCATTGGGGCGTTGGGCCTTTTTGAGGAAATCAATCGAGCAGCTCCAGAAAGGGGTCATCCAGATGAACTTCTCCATAAGAAGCTCGCTGCTCTCTGACCGTTTTCGCTCTGGATTCTCTTCGAAAGTTAATTAACTGATTTATCATTCTCGCGCCGTGATGGATTTGTTCGATCAGACTCTCGGCGTGATCGTGCTTGATCAGCCGTCGTCTTTCACACCGCCGAATCCAAAAGCGTAGTTCACGCGCTGAGCCGCGGGCTATGTGAAAAAAGTGAATCGCTTCCGCTTCGCTATACCGCCCATCACCCTCAACCAGGTTTGCGCAGATACTGTCAGCGGCTCGAACTGCTTGCTTGCCCACCGTAGCCTTGGCGAACCAATTGAACTTAACACAGGCTTCCCAAACCTCATCGGCTACTTTTTCGAACGTCAGGAACACGTCGAGCTCTTCCATTGGCTGATGTTTAGTGTTTAAGCTCATTGCTTCGATTGTATGCGAAGGCCCAACGCCCCAGACCCAAGGCCTTCCTGGTTTAGATGCTCATGAGTTCTTGCTCTTTCTTCTTTTGGAAGTCGTGGGCTTGCTCTATGTACTTGTCCGTTGCTTTTTGGACCTTCTGCTCTTCTTGACGCAGATCGTCCTCGGAGATTTCTTTCTTCTTTTCCAGTGCCTTAAGGTGCTCGATCGCGTCTCGGCGCACGTTTCTTACGGCGACGCAAGCGTTTTCTGCGCGCGCGCTGACTTGCTTGACCATCTCCTTTCTGCGGTCTTCGGTCATCTGAGGGAAGGTGAGGCGAATGCCGGTGCCGTCATTGTTCGGATTGATGCCGAGGTCGCTTTTTTGGATGGCTTTCTCGATGGCGGCCACGCTGCTCTTGTCGTAGGGCTGGATGAGGAGCTGCCGAGGCTCCGGGACGCTGATGTTGGCGAGCTGGCTGATGGGAGTTTCCACGCCGTAGTAATCAACATGGACCCGCTCCAGCACGGCTGGATTGGCGCGGCCGGTGCGGTAGGTTCCAAAGTCGTGCACCATCGCGTCGATGGCGTGCTTCATTCGATTCTCGGCATCCTTCTGGATTTCAGCGGCGTTCATATTTGTCCTCCAACAAGAGTGCCCTCGTCGGAACCTTGGATGGCTCTGAGGAGGGCGCCCGGTTTATTAAAATCTAACACGATGACGGGAAGGCTATGCTCCTGGCACATCGTAAATGCAGTCTGATCCATCACGGCCAGCCGCTTGTTGATTGCTTCGTCGAAACTGATCGTATCGTAACGTTTCGCGTCCGGAAATCGCTTGGGGTCCTTGTCATAGACGCCATCCACTTTCGTGGCCTTCACAAGCGCCTTGGCATCGATTTCTAGGGCTCTCAGGACGGCGGCGGTATCGGTTGTAAAGAAGGGGTTGCCCGTACCGGCTGCGAAGACCACGACGCGGCCCTTCTCCAGATGGCGAATGGCGCGGCGGCGGATGAAATTCTCAGCTACTTGGCTCACCGAGATCGCGCTTTGCACGCGGCTTTGCACACCTTGCGCTTCAATGGCCGATTGCAGGGCCAAAGCATTCATGATCGTGCCAAGCATTCCCATCTGGTCGGCTACCGTGCGCTCGATGCCTCCCTCCGCGGAGAAAGCATCGCCCCGAATAAAGTTGCCTCCGCCGACGACAACCGCAATCTGAGTTTCCTGAGCGTGCACGGCGGCGATCTCTTTCGCGATGTACTTTAGAGTCTCCGCGTCCAGTCCGGAGCCGGCCTTGCCCGCCAGAGCCTCTCCGCTGAGCTTGATAAGCACGCGGGAGATTGGGGTGCGTTGGGTGGCGATCACGCTTGGCCTCCGGCGGTCGCGTCGTGAATCGTAAATCGTAAATTGTAAATCGACGGAACTCGGAATTCGGAGCCTGTTGCCCATCGAGAATGGTTAGCGAAAAAGGGATACATAAAAGCCAATTTGAACTCGAAGAGAGGAAGTCGGATCACGAATCCGGGAGTTCGGACTTTGGATTTCGCCAGTACGGGGCGGAGCCTTCCGGAACCCCCATCCCCCTCTGCCGCACAAACCATCGGCATAAGGGTCAGGGGCTCAGATCCCAGATCCGAGATCCGCGATCCGCGATCCAACTTACTCCCCTCCGCCGACGGAGAGGTAGAGGAAGTCTTTGACGTTTGCGTCTTTGGCTTCTTCTTTCAGATACTGGCCGACGCTTTTGTTGGCGTCCATGTAGAACGGCTGTTCCAAGAGGACAACCTTCTTCACATATTCCTTGTTCACGCGGCCGGTGGCGATGTTCCGGGCGATCTTTTCGTCCTTGCCTTCCTTGATCGCGCGCTGAGTCTCTATCTCGACCTCAGAGTCGATCTTCTCCTGGGAAAGCTGCTCCTTTCGGATGACTTGGGGCGGGGAAGCTACGGTCTGGATCGCGACCTTCCGAATCACCTCGTGGCTGCCTTCGCCCTCGACCACAATCACGGCGCCCTTGGTCCGGTCGTGGTGGACGTAGCTGGCGATGGGCGAGTTGGAGGTCATGCGAACTGCTTTCGTCAGTTGGATGTTCTCGCGGATCTTGCCGACGGCTTCGCTGATCATGTCTCCAACGGTGGATCCGTTGACTTGAATCTTCAGCGGCTCGTCGCTCTCGTTGTCTCGAACCGCCTCGGCGATCTTATTCGCAAGCGCGATGAAGTCCTCGTTGCGGGCAACGAAATCGGTCTCGCTTTCCAGCACGATGGCTCCGATCGTCTTGTGATCGTCGCTGGAAGCGACCGCGACAACGCCGGCGTTGGTCGAGCGGTCAGCGCGCTTGGCAGCCTGAGCCATGCCCTTCTCACGAAGAATTAGCTCGGCTTTTGGCATGTCGCCGCCGGCTTCCTCAAGTGCTCTTTTGCAATCCATGAGCGGCGCGTCTGTCTTCTCGCGCAACGCCTTGACCATCTGAGCGCTAATTTCTGACATTTCTTTTCCTTTCTCCTTTGTTTGAACCCTTCGATTCGTTCGCGTTCAACTTGGGCCGCTGAGCGTCATTATCTCAACGCTCACGGCCCAACGCTTAACGCTTCATCCCGGATGCATAAGGCTTTACGCCCAGCGCTTATTCCTCTTCCGCGCCAAAGGCGCGCAGCAGTTCTTCTTCAACCGCGCCAAACGCGACGGCCGGAATCTCTTCGTCTTCTGCGGGGGCAGCGCCTTCTTCGGGCACAGTGCCTTCGGTCAGGGCTTCGTCAAGCGGTCTTGCTTCCAGAATCGCGTCGCTCATTTTGCTGGTGACGAGGCGGATCGCGCGGATCGCATCGTCGTTGCCGGGGATGACGACGTCGACGAGGTCAGGGTCGCAGTTGGTGTCCACGACGCCGATGATCGGGATACCGAGCAGGCGAGCCTCATGGACGGCGATCGCTTCCTTGTTCAGGTCGACCACGAACATGACCTTGGGGAGCTGGTTCATGTTGCGGATGCCTTCGAGGAACCGGTTGAGCTCTGCACGCTCCGTTCGCCGCTCGAGAGCTTCCTTCTTGGGGAGGCGATCGAAGTAGCCGTCGGCTTCCATGCGATCGAGCTCTTTAAGCCGGTTGATGCGCTGCTGGATGGTCTTCCAGTTGGTCAGCGTTCCGCCAAGCCATCGCTCTGAGATCCAATACTGGCCGCTTCTCTGGGCTGCCTCTTTGACTGCTGCCTGAGCTTGCTTCTTGGTGCCGACGAACAGCACGGTGCCGCCGTCTTCGACGATGGTCTTGATGTAGTTGAGTGCGTCTTCAAACAGCTTGATCGTCTGATGAAGGTCGATGATGTAGATCCCGTTGCGAGCGCCGTAAATATAGCGCTTCATCTTGGGGTTCCAACGACGAGTTTGATGCCCGAAATGCACTCCTGCTTCGAGCAGCTCTTTCATGCTGAGCTGTGGCATATTTCCTCCAGGTTTATCCTCCGGGCAGACCTTGGTTTAGCGCTTTCTTGACCCCTGTTTAAGGGGACCTGGCAGCGCAGCCTGGCCCGTGTGTGATGGGAGCGAGGAGTATACCTTTGGGGAAGGCGGAGTGAAGGGGAAGAATGAAGGATGAAGGCGGAGGGAGGAAGGCGGCCCTGGCGAGCGGTGACAGGTCAAAGGTGACAAGCGTTGGGGCACGGCATTGCGGCATTGCGGCATTGCGGCGTTACGCTCAAGGTTTTAGCAACGACACGCGCGCTTTGGGAGCGGTCTACATTGGGGGATAGGTAAAACGGCGCCGTGCTAAAGGCAGCAGTCAACCTCCAGACATCAGCTCAATGCGCAACGCCGTGACGCGGCAACGCCCTCCTAACCCTGATAAATGGCGTAAGGATCCCAATCCGGTTGAGTGGCGAGGCGCGCTAGGCACATTTGGCCGACGTGGTAGTAGTCGTGGGCGATGATGAATTGGTGTGCGTGCCAGACGATCGCCGCATCCTCAGTGGAAAGCGCGGCGCCGACGGCTTGGGTTCGCTTGGCTTTGAATTCCGCCACTAACTCCGCGTTATCGGTGCTCGCGGGATGAAAGCTGCCCCATTCGTGCTTGCGGCCCGCGGCGGTCTCAAGGAATGCTTGGTAGGCCTCCATGAGGTGGGCGATTTGCTCCTTTGGGGTCATGGATCCACTGGTGACCTTGTGATCCATCGTGCTCGCGGGCATGTCCTCGAGGACCTTTTCGAGCTGGTAGCCGGCATCTTGGAGCTGGTCTTCAAGAAGTTTGTGGGCAGTCATGGGGTGATTATTTCACGTCGGGGGTCGGGTGATCAGGTGGTCGAGCTTGCGGGGGCACCTCTGGGGACTCTGTGTACTCTTCGTCTGTGGTTTTTGAAAAATTTGGGATCGAGAATTCAACACTGAGGTCACAAAGAGCACAGAGTCGCACAGAGGAAGAGCGGAGTTCGCTTTTGGGGTGACAATCCCCGATCACCGATCACTTTTATTTCCTGATCGAATAGTCCCAGGAATCGAAACAAAAGCGGCTTTGGGTGCAATCTATATGTAATCGGATTGCACCTATGTCGGGTGAACAGTTAACACCTTTTTTAATTCGCTACGGCTACAGACAAGGTGCGTTCCCCATGACGATGGAGGATGGCGCCGTGGCTTGGTTCCAGCCCAAGAGGCGCGCTCTTTTGCCCATTGAGGGCATTCATGTCTCGAAGTCGCTTGCCAAGACCATTAGAAAGCAGCCGTTTGAAATTCGCTTCGATACTGCCTTCGAGCAGGTGATGCGAAGCTGTTTACGGCCCACAGATAACTGGATCAGCGAGGAGTTCATTCAGGTCTACACCCAGATCCACAAAGATGGTTGGGGGCACTCCGCTGAATGTTGGATGGATGGAGAACTCGTGGGTGGTGTTTATGGGATCGCCTTGGGAGCTTGCTTTTGTGCCGAATCCATGTTTCACCTGCATACAGATGCGTCCAAAGTTGCCCTCTGGGCGCTGGTGAACAAGTGCCGGGAGCTAGGCTTTCAAATCGTGGACGCCCAAATCACAAATTCGCATCTGTCGTCCCTGGGAAGTTTTGAGATCAGTCACGAGGAGTACATGCGGCGTTTAGAAGAGGCGTTAAACATCTCAACCCCGTGGAGCTCCGGAACGTAGGTGGTTGTTGAATGAGCGTTCACGAGTCGGGCAAGACATCGAACTACAAGACCGTTGAGGAACTAAAAGTTCTCTTTAAGGAGCTCGAAGAGACCGGCGGCGACGCTTCTATCAACGCGATCCTCCGCATCCTTGATCAACAGGTCCACTTTCAGCGCCCATTCTCGTGGGCGATCTCATCGGCCGTGAGCTTTGCCGGCATCGCTACCCTGTGCTTCGTAGGAAGCGAATTCGCTCCATTAACCCTGGATGAATATTTGTGGGGAATCGGAGTGTTTGCCGCTCTCGTGGCCATCGTATCGGGAATTTACATTTGGCGAAGTAAGCCAGAGATTAGTAAAGAGGAAGCAGAAGCTCTGCAGTTGCAGAGCTTTGCCTTGGACTGCCTGGTCGAGATCATAAAGACGAATCGCTGCACGCAGTCTCGCTTGGACCCCGTCAAGCTCTCAACCTTGAGGTTTGCCATGGAGCGAACGCACCGGGAAGACCGACACTTGGTGATGCTCCTGACTTTCGAGAAGCCGTCCGCGCGGGAGATGAAGTACGCCCAGATGCCGGATGTGTAGCGCCGCCCGACAACCCAGTAGTTCTATCAGGCACGGCAGCATAACTGCGCGCCGACATTTGAACTACGCGGACCTGGCAAGCACAACAGCTACAGGCCCTCGCGGAGCATATGAAGTGGCGCAACGTCAATTGAAAGTAGTGAGGCTTTTAGAGCCGGAAATGTGTTTGGAGTGCCGCTTTGCGCACACTGCCGACGTCGAAATGGAGGACGGAACGTCCCATCAGATGGTCTACTGCAAGCGCCTGGATTGCGACAACTGGGACGTCGTCTCCGCCGAAACCGCTAAGAGCATCCAGCTTCGCGACGAAGCTGCCTAACCCCTTTGGGAGTGCGAGAGCTTGCTCGCGCTTTTACGACCTTACGATTGCCGCGTAGCCAAGAGCTTGCTCGCCAATCATAAGCAGCCATTGTCAATTGAGACCGCAAGGAACTCGAGCAAGCTCTCGGCTTTGGTCTTGAATCGAAGCCCCCAAAGACGCGAGGTTGCTCGCGCTTTTACGACATTACGATTGCCGCCTAATTAAGAGCTTGCTCGCCAATCATAAGCAGTCCTTGTCAATTGAGGCCGCAAAGAAGTCGAGCAAGCTCTCTGCTTTGGCTTGAATCGAAGCCCCCAAAGGCGCGAGCAAGCTCGCGCACTCCCAAATGATGTGCGACTCACAATGATCTGTGCCCCTTCATTACGCCTGCCCACGCACCCCGTCGTCACCAAGCCTCTCCGGCCACATTGACGACCCCGTTTGGGACCTTGCCCCTTGGAGCGCCGACTTCGTCGACATCGAGGGCGATCTCAAACCCAAGCCGCGCTTTCGCACGCGGGCGAAGATGTTGTGGGACGAGACAGCGCTGTACATTGCGGCCGAAATGGAAGAGCCCGACGTTTGGGGGACTTTGACCGAACGAGACTCGGTAATCTTCCAGGACAACGACTTCGAGGTCTTTCTCGATCCGGACGGGGACGCGAAGAGCTACTTCGAACTTGAAGTCAACGCGCTGAACACTGTTTGGGACCTGTACTTGTCCGTGCCATATCGCGACGGCGGCCAAGCTGACAACGCTTGGTGCATCGCAGGACTACGGACGGCGGTTGGAATCCGCGGATCATTGAATGACCCGTCAACAGTTGACGAAGGTTGGTCCTTGGAGATTGCTATTCCTTGGGCCGCCTTGGCCGATCGCGCGGGCATGCCTTGCCCGCCCGCCACAGGAGACGGCTGGCGGATCAACTTTTCTCGGGTTCAGTGGCAAGTCCGGGTGGTGGAGGGGCGGTACGAGAAGGTTCCTGGTTTGCCAGAAGACAACTGGGTCTGGTCGCCACAGGGCGTGGTCGACATGCACCAGCCCGAAGTGTGGGGATTTTTAGAGTTCAAATAAGTGTGGAAAAGTGCGACTTCGGTCGGCGCTCACAAAGGGCATGTATTCTTTAAGGCGATGACTACCGCGACCGCCATCCGAGCCCCTCGAGGATCGCAGTTGAGCTGCAAGGGATGGCAGCAGGAAGCTGCTCTCCGCATGCTCATGAACAACCTCGATCCCGAGGTTGCTGAAAAGCCGGACGATCTCATCGTCTACGGCGGTACGGGCAAGGCGGCTCGGAACTGGGACTGCTTCCACGCCATCGTCCGCTCTCTCCAAAGCCTCGAGAACGATGAGACGCTTCTTGTCCAGAGCGGCAAACCGGTCGGCATCTTCCGCACCCACACCCACGCTCCTCGCGTCCTCATTGCCAACGCGAATCTGGTCGGCCGCTGGAGCAACTGGGAGCACTTTAACGAGCTCGATCGAAAAGGGCTGATGATGTACGGCCAGATGACCGCCGGCTCGTGGATTTACATCGGGAGCCAAGGGATCGTTCAGGGCACGTTTGAGACCTTCGCTTCTGCGGCTAGAAAGCACTTTGCCGGCAAGCTGGAAGGGAAGTTGGTGGTCTCGGGCGGGATGGGCGGCATGGGTGGCGCTCAGCCACTCGCGGCGACGATGGCAGGCGCCCATTTCATAGGGGTCGACGTGGACGAGTCGCGCATTCAGAAGCGGCTCAAAACAGGCTATTGCGATGCGATTGCTTGGTCGTTGGAAGAGGCGCTCAGGCTGATCGACGAGGCAAAGGCGCCAACTTCGGTGGGTCTGGTAGGAAACTGCGCCGACGTTCTCCCCATGATGGCCAAGCGCGGCCTCGTCCCCGACATCCTCACCGACCAAACCAGCGCCCACGACCCGCTCAACGGCTACGTGCCCAACGGAATGTCGTTCGAAGAAGCTCTGGCCCTCCGGCAGAATGATCCAGACACCTACACCAAGCGCTCCTTTGAGACCATGGCTGCCCACGTTGACGCGATGCTGGCACTGCAGAAGCTAGGCTCGATAACATTCGATTACGGCAACAACATCCGCGCCCACGCCAAACAGGCCGGCGTGGAGAGCGCCTTCGACATCCCCGGCTTCGTCCCCGAGTACATCCGCCCCCTCTTCTGCGAAGGCAAAGGCCCATTCCGATGGGCCGCCCTCTCCGGCAACCCAGCCGACATCCACAAGACCGACGAACTTGCTCTCAAGCTCTTCCCGCATGACGAGACCCTGGAACGCTGGATGCGCGTGGCCCGCCAGCGAATCAAGTTCCAAGGCCTCCCCGCCCGAATCTGCTGGCTCGGCTACGGCGAGCGCGCCCAAATGGGCCTCGCAATCAACGACATGGTGAAGACCGGCGAAATAGAAGCCCCCATCGTCATCGGCCGAGACCACCTGGACACCGGCTCGGTCGCCTCGCCCTACCGAGAGACCGAAGGAATGCTAGACGGCTCCGACGCCGTCGCGGACTGGCCTCTATTGAATGCCCTCTTGAATACAGCTGCAGGCGCTTCCTGGGTGTCCATTCACAACGGGGGCGGAGTCGGCATCGGCTACTCCCATCACGCAGGAATGGTCGTGGTGGCGGACGGGACGGACGAAATGGCGAAGCGGTTGGAAGCCGTTCTGACCTGCGACCCGGGGATGGGGATCGTTAGGCACGTGGACGCGGGCTACCCGGACGCAAAACGGTTTGCCTCCGAGCACGACGTGAAGATTCCGATGGCTTAGCTTCGTTTCGACGAGCTAGCGGCCACTTCTCTCCATTTCTTGACGAACTGGATTCCAACAGGAACCAGCGGAATCGTGAACATCGGGATGAGGGCGACCCATGCCCCGGAATGATTCTCCCGCGCGACCAGCCAGATGCACAGGCCACCAAAGAAAGCCATGCAACCAACTCCAATCGCTGCAATGGCAACTAACCAGTACCGCTCCGCATTCACGTTCTAAATTGTACGACACCAATTTCCACTCCAAACCCAGCCGGATCCTCTTAGTAGATGCCGAGGGCGCGAGGCATGGTAAACGCGCTAGCCGTCCATAATCTACAAGGTTTCGCAAGGAAGCGCACCCTCCGTGACAGTTACTTCACTAGCCGGCCTTCAAGTTCAACGCAAAGTCCCTCTGCGGCCCTACACCACGCTCAAGGCGGGAGGGCCGGCGGATTATTTTGTGGTAGCTCACTCAGCAGACGAGCTGGCCACGGCGGCGAAAGCGGCCCAAGATTCAGATTTACGGACAACGCCGTTTGGGTGGGGAAGTAACGTTCTTCCTGCGGACAAAGGCGTTCCTGGCCTGGTCCTCCTCAATCAGGCGAAGCGCATCGTGGTCGCTAAGACGGGAGAAGTTTGTGCCGACACGGGCTGCGGGTTTCAAGAGCTGTTTCTGAAGACCGCCCAGGCAGGGCTGCACGGGCTGGAGTTTGCAGTCGGAATTCCTGGGACGCTTGGAGGAGCCTTGGTCAGCAACGCGGGCGCGTATCGGAGTTGTGTTTCAGAGTTTCTCACCGGCCTCGAAATAGTAGTGAAGGGAGAGCGGCAGTGGGTTGAACCTGAGTGGATGCACTTCTCCTATCGGGACTCGGTCTTGCGGCTGGAGAATCCGCCCCAATGCACGATCGTTCGGGTGAGGATGCAACTTCCAAAGGGAGAACCTAAACGAATCTATGACGAGGCGCGCGAATACCAGCGCCAGCGAATCTCCAAACAGCCACCTCCCGCAAGCGCGGGAAGCTTCTTTAAGAACGTCAACGATAATGCCCTGGCCGCCTCCATGGACACCTTGTCGGCAGGCATGAAAGCAAACGGGGTTGTGCCCGCCGGCTATTTGATCGAGGCCGCGGGACTGAAGGGATTTCGGATGGGGGGAGCGATGCTTGGCAGCCGGCACGCGAATTTCATTCTCAACGTCGGCAATGCCTCCTCCACCAATATCCGCCGGTTGGCCCAGCATGCGAAGTCGGTGGTGTTTGAGAAGTTTGGGGTGACGCTTGAGGAAGAGGTTCTTTTCCTTGGCGATTGGAGTGGGTGGGAAGAGAGGCGGTAACCGCCCCTCCTCTTTTTTGTCATCCTGAGCGAGTCCCCGAGTCGAAGGACCTGACTGTAGGTGACGATGTGAGTGCAGGAAGTTTTCAGATGTACGGTCAGGTCCCTCGACTCGGGGCCTCGCACCTAAGAAAATATTGAGTCTCGCGGGTTCAAAAGTGTGCGAAGAGACGATCGCATTGCGTCGCTTACAGTCAGGTCCTTGGACTCGAGGACTCGCTCAGGATGACAAAAATTGGAAACTCATTTTCTCATAGCGTCACGGGCACTCAGTATTCAAGGGCACCACAGAAAATGCTGGGCTTTCAGGTTAGAAATGGTGCTGGTTGAAAGCCTCGACACGAGGTCGTCGGGCGGGAGCGGGTGGAAATTACGGGTCCACGTGTCGAGGCAGCAGACGTTCAGTTTCAAAAAGTGCAACGAGCATTCCGTGTTTCAAGGGCTCTGAATGACAAAGGCTTCAGTCTGACGCCTATCTCAAATCCGACTGCGACGCCACGGCCCTTGCCGGTGGGTTGAAGTAGCCGTTTTCGTACATCGAGATCGCGGCAAAGTAAGCGGCGGTGATGAAGACGCTGGCTAGGAACATGTTGAGGGAAAACTTGAGGAGCGGGAGGCCCCAGCGGCGGGCAAAGCGGTTTTGGCTCTTGAAAGACTCCGGAAACTGCTTGTACCGGTCGTTCGGAACCTCGCGCAACCAACGATGCTGCAACCGCTTCATCCACGGACGCCGCATGAAATACAGCATCCAGAACCAGCAGTGGCGGGCTAGAAAGTTGGCGATTGCGCTCATTTGATAAAGCTGTAAGAGATTCTACGCCCGACGTTGGGCTTGGAATGTCGCATTCAGTAAGTGTTCAGGGTTGACGATTACCGTTGCCGACCCTTTACGCGGTAAGGCTGGACGTGGACGTCCAGCCTAAGGTGCAGACCTGGAGGTCTGCGCTCCTAGCTAACTGCAGACTGGCAATCCGCGGCTAATTCAGGAGCGCGGACCTCCAGGTCTGCACCTCAGGTTAGACGTCCACGTCTAACCCTTCTCAGGGCAACCGGCAACCGGCAACCGGCAAGGGGTAACGGCACGGGTAATGGGTCATGGCTACGGGTGCGGATAAGGTGTCGGGCGTGTAAGCGTAAACTAGGCTCGTGCGGGAACTTGACCGCGCGATCTTCGCGTGGATAAATCACTGGCCGGATGGCCTCGCGCCTCTTTTTCTGTTCTTCAGCGAGGGCATTAAGACCAAAGGGGTGCGGATTGGGCTTGGGCTTCTCATCATCGCTCTCCTCGCCTGGAATGCGAAGACGAGAAAGACGATCATCCTCGCCCTCGTTGCATGGCCGCTTGCCAACGGACTTACGGATCAGTTCAAGAACTTCTTCCAAATGGCCAGGCCGGACGTCGACTTCCCGGGTGCGATTACGCGTGTCCACCAACTCACGAGCTACGGCACGGCTTCGGCTCATGCGGCAAACATGGCTGCCATCGCCTTTGTTTTCACGTACTATCTAAAAGGCTGGGGCGCCATTTGGATTGCGATCGCTCTGCTCACAGGGCTATCTCGCATCTACGTGGGCGTGCACTATCCGTCTCAAGTCCTATTGGGCTGGGTATGCGGTGCATTTTGTGGTCTCCTGGTTGTTAAGACATGGGAAGCCTTTAGCAAAATGCGGAAAGGGCCAGAAGAGGAAATCGTAAGTGCAGCGACAACGTCAACAGCTTAGGCCCGATCAGAGCGCGATCCTTTACGCGTCGCTGGCCTCTCTTGCCCTGTGGTTCATTCCTTTCCTCAATCTCCTCTCGCTGCCCCTCGAGTATCTCAACGCGCACACCCACGAGATGTGCCACGCCATTACCGCGATCCTAACCGGCGGCAAGGTCGAGCAGATCGACGTCTTCTCTAACGGCAGCGGCGTCACTCCCGTCCTGGGTGGCTATCTGCCGCTGGTGGCCTCCGCGGGTTACGTGGGAGCCTCCCTGATTGGCGTTCTCATCATCCTGTACAGCCGCAATCCTAACGGCGCCCGGATGTCCTTGCGGTTGCTTGGAACAGCCCTTGGCGGATCCATGTTGATGTGGGTTCGAGGCGACATCGTTGGAGTCATTTCCGGCATCGCCTGGGTTGCCATCCTCTTTGTCTTGGCCGCGAGACTCCCCGCAAAGGGCATCCTGTTTGCGGCGACCTTCATAGGCATTCAGCAGTGCCTGCACTCCGTAATGGCTTTGCTGACCCTGATGGACATCTCCTTCTTCTCAGAGCGTCACAGCGACGCCATCCTGATGCAGCAGTCCACCGGACTGCCCGCTTCCTTCTGGGCCGTTGGCTGGTCCGTCTTTAGCCTGGCACTGGTGGGCATCACGTTGCGGGGAGCTTGGCGGAAGTGAAGGTCTGAACGTTGAGCCTTGAGCCTTGAGCCTTAGTCTTTAGTCTTTTGCGTTGGCCTTGAGAATTAAGATATGGAAATGTATCTCTCCCCTTTAAAGCTGAAAGGCTGCATGCTCAACGCTCTTAAGGCTTAAGGCTTAAGGCTTAAGGGGAGAAGTGTCAGCGTTCTCCGGTCAGTTTAGAATGTAATGACATCTCCGGCTGTCAGCGTTAGCTGGTCAGTTTGTATTGGGGTGGAAGTAGTTGGCTTCAGCTATGAGAGGCTGTATTCCGGGGTCTGCTCG
>JANYLD010000053.1 GCA_025363835.1 Armatimonadota bacterium | reverse complement strand
CCCGACAAACTGCACTTGTTTGGAACTTGCTGCGATTCTAGAAGTCGGCTCAGATTGTCGGGCTAAAGCCCTCGGCAAAAGCGGCGCTAAAGACGCCGCACTCCAAATAGGGTGCACTCCAATGAGGGTCAGCGAGGCTTGACTTCTATCCGCTCTTTACCGATCCGGATGATCGCCTCCGGGGGGCGTCGAATCAATTGCACCGCCAGCTTGGCCGTCTGGGTGATCGCATCGGAGGGACCCGTAAGCTCGTCTATCTCCTGAAACGCTGCCAACTGATCCCGTCGAGTCTTGCCCTCCTGCATCACGTCGAAAAGCACCGTCGCCAAGGCGGCCGGAGTGGCCGCCTTGTGTACAAGCTCGGGCACTGCATGCCGGTCCAACAAGATGTTTGGCAGGGCGATGAAAGTGGGGTCAAAGCCGGTGATCCTTGCTTGAAAAACCATGCCAAGACTTAGCCGGTACACCACCACCATTGGGCAATCGCAAAACGCCGCTTCCAGAGTCGCGGTACCCGAGCAGACCACAGCAGCCCGCGCGCGCTTCAGAACACCATAGTTATCTCCACCGGTGAAGATGTCGTCGTTTCGATGGGGAGCCAGCATTTTCCAAGCCTTCGCCAAAGACGTCCCATTCACATTCGGTGCCACCGCAAACTCCGCAACCAAGCCAGGCTGGTTGAGTTGCGCCAGAGCGTTTGAAATTAAAGGCAGGTGCAAATCGATTTCATGCCGACGGCTTCCCGGCAAAATGGCCACTCGGTTCACGTGTCGCTTTTCAGACTCGACCCCTGAGTCCCGAATCAACTGCTTCAAAGGGTGTCCAAACCAGTGGGCGCTCGCTCCCATCTCAAACAGGATCTCTGCCGACCAGGGAAACGGAGTCGCAATCTCGTCCGCGATATTCGGCAAATCCCGCCCTTGCTTGTCTCTCCGCCAGGAGCCCGGAGGCATGAAATAGAGAATCCGCCAGCCGTATTTGAGTGCGCGCCGTGCGAGCCGGACATTGAAGTAGCCAAAGTCAATCAGCACCAACAGCCCGGGCTCACCGGCCGCCAAGTGCAACGTGGCTACTTTCAGCCCAGCCAGAGCCTTCGGCGCGACCTTCACGGCCTGCGCAACCCCCATCGCTCCCCAGGCCGAACTGTTGACGAGGATATTGATCCCCGCCTCGGCCGCCGCCTTTCCCCCAATCCCCTCGTAGGTCGCCCACTCGCGGAGCAAATGCCGCATCTCACGCACCAATGCGGCAGCATACGCATCCCCGGAAGCCTCACCGGACGACAGGAAGACGCGCATTGCCCATCAAGAATAGCGCGTCCAAACGACTAATGCGTACCGCGCTTTTGCACCTTGAAAGAATTAACAAACTTATCCAACGTGGCCTGCGCGATCTGGCCGGCGGAATTGGCAACCACGACTGTGTAGCAATGATTCCCCGCGAGCAACGTAATCCCCTTCGACAAAATCTGGCCCTGAAGCACGAAGCGGTGGTCAGGAAAACCCTGGATGGTCGTCTTGGTGGAAGAGGTAACTTTCGAGTTGGTAGACCCCGCCATCCCGCTCTCCACTCCGTCAAGCAGCGCCTCAGGTGCGCTAAGAGCCGGCGAGCTTTTGTCCAGCAGAGCATCTTCGACCAAGAAGAAGTTCGGCCTCGCGCCAACCGAATAGATAGTCATCGCGATGTGGCCGCCCAGTGGCTGGTCGGCTGATTGGGTGGAAGTCTTTGGAACGCTCGGGAAGCTCACTGAGAAGCCGCCTCCGGGAGGTGTGAACTTCTTCCAAGCAGCCTGCACTGAGAACCCTAGCCCAGGGACGGATAGCAAACCGAGAACTGCGGCTGGTACAAGCAGCCTGGAAAATAACCGCATATGCCGCCATTATATAGGGATGATGAAGGGATCTGGTGATCTCGGATCTCGGATCTCGGATCTCGGATCTCAGATCTCAGATCCCGAATCTCGAATCTCGAATCTCGAATCCGTGCACGTGGAATCTTCAACTGCCTACAGGTTGACAACCCGAAAGGACTCTAAGAACTTCGTGACGTCTGGCGAATTGATGGCATCCTGCGAAGCGGCCGCCAGAAAGATGAGGTTGTGGGTACCGGCCGTAACCGTGAAGCCGCGGAAGTACACGTCATCCCGCTTTAGCATCATTACGCGTACTGGATAGCCCTGCATATTGCCCGACTGAGTGGAAACGACGGTGGCGCCGCTGCTCTGGGCAAATGTCTTCTCCACGTTCAAAAGCATAGTGTCCCTCGGCCCTCTCAGGACGGGCGAGTTCTTCTGAAAACTCAAATCCTCGACCATGAAGACCACGTTATTCGCCACGACATGGTAGGTGTTCGTGCTGATCTTCCCCACCTGAGGATCGGTCTCGTCATGAGCTTCCACCAGTGGCCGTCCCGGCATCTTGACCATGAAAACAGATCCATCCGGGCGAAAAATGCCCCAAGCGTCACCGGCACGGGCGGCGAACCCGAGTAGTGAGGCGGCTGAAAGTGCGAGAACGCAGGAGGTCTTCAAAAGTGTCATTTTTAGATTCACCGGGAGGGGAGCAACCTGAAGGTGTTCATGTATTCCTTCACGGCCGATAGTTTCAATTGCGAGTTCGGACCCTTTAGGGAGACAATGTAGCTTCGTTTGCCGTCCCAGCAGAGCAGAACCGTCGTAGCCCAGTCTCGAGGATCTTTCAAAAGGTACGCCTCAGCCGGATAGCCCTGATATGTGAGCTTCTGGTTGCTTAGAATCTGATCCTGTTCAACCTTGGCCATCGATCCAATAATGTTGGCGAAAAGCTGAGGCACCTGATCCGGGCGAACGACCGGACCCATTTTTGCGACCGCAACTTGATACGTGAAGTTGCCCCGCACGAGGCGGAATTTCGTGGCCGGATAGATCACGCCGGCATCGTTAATCATTTTAGTTTGCGATTCCGGCGTTCCTGGCATCTGAATCGTGAATCCGTCGCTCTTCGGACTCAATGTCCTCCAACCTGCTATATCGGCGATACCAAGAACGCCCGCTGCGGCCAAGCAAATCGAAGCCAAAGTCCTCAATCCAGACATCAGTTTTTCACCTCAAAGGAATCAAAAAAACGCTTATATTCCGGGGCGTCCTGCCACGGCTCCGGTCCGAAAGCGACAAGGGTAAACACGTGGCCGTTCAAGTACAACACGTCTGCCCGGCCAACCCCAAAATCTTTGACATGGAATTGCGCGGTCAACCAATCGTTGCCATCACGCTGTTCCGTAGCGGAGGAATCAACTTCGCCCCGAAGCCCCTTAACAACAGAGTCTAATGCTCCGCCCCGAATGTGCTCCGGTCCATCCGATGGCATGCCGTGGGTATAGCCGGCGGGCAAATCCATGTAGGTGAGATCAAAGAGTCTCATATCTCGCACATACATGTAGTGGTGGACCGTGATCTTGC
>JANYLD010000014.1 GCA_025363835.1 Armatimonadota bacterium | reverse complement strand
CGCCCATGACGTAACCGATGTTTGAGTTCAACGGATCGACGATCATGGTGCCGAATTCAAAGCCGGGGTAGGGAGTCCAATCGGTATAGGTGATCTCGCCGAGGTTGCCGCGGGTTCGGATGCCGACGGTTCCGCTGTCTTGCTGGGTGGCGTAGACCCAGTACGGCCACTGGTTGTCGGTGGTGACGTGATAGACCTGGCCGGTGATCTGGTTGTACCAAGGGCCCCAGGTTTTGCCTGCGTCGAGCGAGACGGTGGCGCCTTGGTCTCCGCCATAGAGAATTCGGCTTCCGTCGGTGGGATCGATCCAAAGATCGTGGGGATCGTCTCCGCCGGGAGCGCCTTTGAAGCCGGTGAAGGTCTCGCCGCCGTCGGTGGAGCGGTACATTGCGGTGGCGAGGGTGTAGACGATGTCTGGATTGGTTGAGTCGACGCCTACGAAGGACGTGTAATCGCCCTGGCCGTTTGCGATGCGGGCGTCGTCTTTGGCCATTTGACGCCAGTTCTGGCCGCCGTCGTCGGAGCGGTAGAGCCCGAACTGGCCGATCATGTAGACCCTTTGGGAGTTGGTGTGTTGGGCGACCGCTAAGAAGCAGTGGCCGAATAGCTTGGGCAGGCCCTTGGGGGCGAGTTTGGTCCAGGTCAGGCCCTCGTCTGTCGATTTATAGATCTCGTTGTCTGGGCTTGGTTTTCTGGGAGTGCCTGGAGGCGGGGTGAAGCGGTAGCGGCTCATGGCGTAGATCACGCTCGGGTTGTCGAACGCCCAGGCGATGTGTTGAACTCCGGTTTCGTTGCTGATATGGAGCGGGTTCGACCACGTCTTGCCTCCATCGGTGGAGCGGAAGACTCCTCGTTGGTCGGTGTGGATGCGCCCGTTGCCGAGAGCGGCGAGGAGGACGATATTTTTGTCATGCGGATCGACGAGGAGGGAAGGGATTCGCTGGGTTTCCTCGAGGCCGAGATGTTGCCACGTTGTGCCCCCGTCGGAGGATTTGTAGACGCCGTTGCCTTCTCCAGTGAAGGACTCGCCGCTTCCTGCGTAGATCGTGTTGGGGTCGCTCGGGGCGACTTGGATGGAGCCGAAGCAGGCTTGCTCCTTGATCGAGTCCCCGACCGGGAACCATGTCTGGCCGGCGCTGGTGGTCTTCCAGATTCCGCCTTGGGGGAGGCCGACGTAGAAGGTTCCGGTGACGCCGATCGCTCCTGATACGGAGGAGATGCGGCCGCCACGGAACGGTCCGATGTTGCGCCATTTGAGGGCGCTTAGCTGACCGGGGTCTTGGGCGTGGGCGGGGAGGGCGATGAGGGTGCAGAGGAGTGAGAGGGCCGCCGAGTAGGCAGCAGGGTGGAGCTTTAGGGCCATGGTTGTGTGTTCGAAGCGAGCCGCAATGGGAGTTGCCGACCGTTCCTTATACTTTGCTTTGGGTTGCATGAGTTTCTGGACCCAGGCCCTTTTGGGTGTGGTTTGAGGCTTGTGGTTTGTGGTTTGTGGGTGACTGGTCACTGGTAACGGGTGACGGGGGTTTCTTTGACCTGTGACCTGTAACCCTTCACCCGAGCCTTGAATATTTAGCGAAAAAGGGATGCATAAAGCGAAGGATGAAGGCGGAAGGATGAAGGATGAAGGAGGGATGCTTGGTGGTCGGGGGTCGCGCACTTGTTAGCAAGGAGGGGGACCATAAAACTTAGGGGTAAACCTTTTGTTGGTTTCGCGAGACTCAAGTTGGGCTTGTAGCGAGGAAAACGAATGGTTCAGATTTTTCATTCCGAAGACCTGCGCAAGGGGGCGATTGCGGCGGTGGAGTTTGAGGGGGAGGCGTGCGGGGCGGGGTTTCCTTTTTTATTGGCGACCTCGAGCCTGGGCAGGGGCCCGGGTTGCATCGGCATCCTTATCCTGAGACTTGCATCATCCACTCGGGGCAGATGGCGCTGGTTGTTGATGGACAGGAGGTGGTTGGCCGGGCCGGAGACGTCGTCGTCATCGCCGCTGAGACCCCGCATTCGTTTAAGGCCGTTGGCGGCGAGCGGCTCGAGGCTGTTTGCATCCACGCTTCCGATCGCTTTGTCATCGAGTGGCTGGACGAGTAGGGTCAGGTTGGTGGCGTGCGGGGCAGCCTTGTCCGGCGGTCCGCGCCTTGAATATTTAGCGAGAAAGGGATACATAAAGCAAAGGATGAAGGATGAAGGCGGAAGGACGAAGGCAGGGGCGAGGGATGGAAAGCGGGGCGATTGGGGTTTGTAGCACAGGTGCTCTTGGTGATCCGGCTTCGCGGGGGCTGCGGCGGACAGGTCCGGAAAGGCAGGCTGAAGACCTGCGGACCGGGTTGCAGCATGAATGCCGCGCTCCCTTTATGCTCTTTAGTCGAAGTGGGGCAAAGGGCGGTTTTTGTAGCACAAGTCTTGAACGGGCGCTGGCCGCTGCCGCTTTCTTAGTCAATGGAATCGAGGATGGAGCCCATCGCCAAGTTCACCTCCGTCGTTTAAAAGCGGGTGGTGAACTTGGCGAACGGGGTGCGGGTGGCTTCTGGAAGCGACCAGCGCTTGTTCAATCAACCGGGCCGTCTTGGAGTGCATTTTAGAAACGAAGGGGACCATAAAAGTCCACTTCGTGCTCTGTTGTCAAGGTGCGCGCGCCGAAAATGGCAGCCTTTGATATTAGACCATTTTCAGCCTAAATAGTAGCCATATGTCTACTATTGTGGACGGATCGGCAAGAAGTCACTCTAGGTGGGTGCTTCTCCTATTCTTCTTTGTGAACAGTCGGCGCAACCCCGGCCCAGGTGGCAATTCTTTTGGCTACTTGATCGCCGGTGACGAGGCCGTGGGAGCCCCAGTACCACTGGTTGCCGTCCACATAGATGCCGTTCTCGGTGGTGGAACTGCCGGTTTGGAAATGCCACTGGGTCCACGGCTTTGGACTCATGAACCAGTCGCCGGGCGATATGGTGAGGTCGGCAAGCAGGTTAGACCGAGGGGCGCTTCCGATTGAGCGATGGGAGAAGGAGGGTGGTGACGACGCAACTGCGTCGTTGGTCAAGGTAATCGTTCGATCTCCTTCGATCCAACTTACGAAGATCCAAAATAGCCACGTCAGAGACAGGAAGACCGCGGCTGCGATTCGGGAGCCTGGTTTGTCCTTCTCAGCCGGCGCATGGAGGGCAATCAAAGGAAAAAACAGCCCAAATCCCACCCATTGCAGCATTTGGGGCAGCTCCCACACCCCGCAGATGACCGACCAGATCCCGAGGAGAGTCAAGCCGAGAACGCGGTTGGGTAGTTTTCGTGGCGTGGTCGGCGGCTTTAGCCTGTCGGCCCGAGCCGCGATGCCGGCGGCGATCAGAAAGGCGACGCCAACATAGGCAAACGCTAAGCCCGATGCTGTGCCGACGCCCCGGTAGGTCTCTGTCATTGACAGTTTCATTATAAGTCGCCTCCTTTCGCATTGCTTCCGTGAGATCCCTTTCGGTGCTGTCAGGGGTAGGCGAAGCATGCGGACCGGGTTGTCCCGATCGATCGGGGCAACGGTGAGGCCGGGCGACGCATATTCCTCGATCAGGTTGGCTTCTTTTCGGGACGGATCGCAACCCGCTTCGGGGTTGGATTTGACGCGGTTTGGTGTCCCCAGGGTAGCTCGGGGACTCGCAACCCTGGGCTGGGGGACGTAATCCCTTTGGGATTATTCGAATCTCGGTGTCTCGGTGGTCGGTGGTCGGTGGTCGGTTGTGCAACCGCGGTCGAACGCATTGCGCGGTCGCGCAAGAGCGGGTGGCATGAGTAAACCCTGCAAAGAGCTTGGCTTCCTCGCGGAAGGGAACGCAACCCGCTTCGGGGTTGGAATTGATGCGGTTTGGTGTCCCAGGGTAGCTCGGGGACTCGCAACCCTGGGCTGGTCGACGTAATCCCTTCGGGATATTTGGACTGGGAGGCATCTGGGCGCGCGTTTTTGGGCGGTTCGTGGATCTCCGACGCGGAATCTCCGCCCAAGTTGGAAATCGGTGTGCTGGGCGACATGATCCCGCCAAAGAGGTTGGCTTCTTTTCGGAACGGAACGCAACCCGCTTCGGGGTTGGAATTGATACGGTTTGGTGTCCCAGGGTAGCTCGGGGACTCGCAACCCTGGGCTGGGCGACGTAATCCCGTTGGGATATTTGGACGGCGAGAGAGTTAGGCGACGCTCGATCTACTTGAAGGGCTGTGTACTGGCCCCGTTTGATCGTTGGACGGTTGGGTGTTGGAGGGCCGTTAGGGAGAGGTCATTGGTATTCTTTGCGCCGGGCGGGGTGTTTCTTGAGCGTGGTTTCAACGGGAAGCTTTCCAGCTTGGACGATTGATTTGTGGGCCTGCGAAAGGTCTTGGTGATGTCAGCGCATGAATGAGGTCAATACGATCGTTATTGGTGGGGGTCAGGCTGGGCTTGCGCTGAGTTACTGGCTGACCCAACGCTCGATTGAGCATGTGATTCTTGAGCGGCGACGGGTGGCTGAGCGGTGGCACTCGGAGCGGTGGGATTCTTTGGCTTTTCAGTTTCCGAACTGGTCGATGGAACTGCCGGGCCAACGCTATGAGGGGGACGAGCCGGATGGGTTTTCTGGCAAGGCGGCGGTCACACGATTCATCGAGGACTATGCATCGAAGATCAATGCCCCGGTTATGTGCGGCGTCAACGTCTCGTCACTCGGACGCGGTGAGGGCGAGAAGTTCGTTGTGAGGACGGAAGACGCGACCTTTGAGTCGTCCAATGTCGTCATCGCGACGGGTCCTTATCAACGGGCGGCAGTCCCTGAGTTCAGTGTGTCGTTGCCGGGCAATCTGACTCAAATTTCGGCCAACGAATATTCCAACCCTGCTCAATTGCCGGAAGGAAGTGTCCTGGTTGTTGGCTCGGGCAGCTCTGGGGCTCAGATCGCGGAGGATCTTTATAAGTCGGGGCGCAGCGTTTTTCTCTCTGTGAGTCGGCACCGGAGGCTGCCTCGCCGCTACCGTGGACAAGACCTTTGCCGCTGGCTGCTGGACACGGGACGTTTCGATGAGAGGTTCGAGGAACTTCCTGGACGCAAATTGCCGCCGCCGCTTGTACTGACCGGGACCGATGGAGGGCACGACGTCGATCTTCGTGGATTTTCTGCGGAGGTTGTTCTGATAGGGCGGTTGCTCGGGGTCGAGGACGGGGTGCTTGGCTTTGCGGCTGATCTGGAAGTGAACCTATCCTCGGCGGATCGGTCGTTCGTGGACTTCAAGCGGTCTGTGGATGACTATTTGACCGCCAACGGGATTGAGGCGGAGTTGGAGGGCGCTGAGGAGCCGCGGTTTACCGAGCCGTTGGAAGCGCCTTTGAGGCTAGATATTGCGAAGGCGGGAATTTCGAGCGTGATCTGGTGCACCGGCTATCGGCACGCATTGGATTGGGTGAAACTTCCTGTGTTGGACGACCGCGGCGCGCCTCTCCAGCGCCGCGGCGTCACCTCTTGCCCGGGAGCGTATTTCTTGGGACTGCAGTGGATGCACACATTAAAGTCCAGCACGCTTTTTGGAGTCGGGGAAGACGCGGAGTATGTTGCGGAGGCTATTGCGGTCCGGGGTGGTTTGGGGACTTGAGGGTGTAGTCGGTCGTTTCCGATGTCCACCTCGACACCGAGGTCCGCAAGCTCAAGGTTTCGGTGGTTTGAAGTTTGTGGTTTGTGGCTGGTGATTCTGGATTGTTGGGCGAGTTGTGAAGGTGACGGGTCTAAGGGTGTTCGACCAAAAGTCGAGGCATGAAGTTTCAGTCTCCGACTCTGGAGCGCAAGCCGGCAATCGTGCTGCCGCCCTTTCCCCGGCTCATTCGAACCTCGCCAGAGTGATCTCGGATGGCTTTCGTCGCTTCCTCTTCACTGACGCCAGCGACCGATGCGAGGCGTTCGATTGATCGCCATTTGAATTCGTGGTCGGATAGGGCTGAGTGGATGAGCTTCCACACTTGCGGATCGGAATGGGAAGCTGCAGCACCTACCGCGACCACATCGGTGCCATTTGATTCTGCAGGATCGCGGAAAGAGCACTCTGGAACGCGAGGCACGCCGGCCGCTTCTGCAATGCGCACATGCAGGCGTCTCCGGCCCTCTGCGCTCTCGAGCGAAACACCTTGTCGTGTGGAAAGTGGCATGGGCAGCTGTGATGGCTTCATGCCCTTGTAGCAAACCGGAACAATCGGCTTTTCGATCATCCAGGCGGCGCCCGCCTCGAAGTTAACCCATGGACGTTGCACAGACTGCTCGCTACAAAGGATCAAGAGCATATCGGCTTGGCGTAATCCAGCCCCCAACGATATTAACCAAGGTTCACCCGCTCGGATGCTCTCACCATCGGATGAAACGAAAGCCTCGACCAATTCCAAGAAGTCGTGTCTTATTGCCGCCTTGAGACGCGCCGCGACTTCTGCGTCCTCCGAAATATGAGAGATAAATAGTTTCGCCACTGAGTGATTTTAGTCGAAGCGGGGTACGAACCGCTTATGTCAGATGGAGGCTAGCCAGTTGGGGGCCACTATTTCGCCGATTCGCAGGTCGCCGCATGCGTTGAAGAGCATTTAGGCTTCGAGGGCTTGGATTTTGCAGTGGGGAGTGCTCCGATTAAGTCATGAGTCCGGCATCATCTCCACAGGTTGAAGGCTTTTATTTGGATTTGCACCTTAGGTACGATTCGCGGCAAATGATAACGATCCAGGTATTTCGAAGTGCTTCGGGGTCGCCCGCTTCCGGCGAAAGGGTGCACGTTTGGAAAGGGGACAATGGCTCGAACGAGTACACGAACTCCGCGGGGGAAGCTCACTTTGCTTCGCTTACACCTTCGGAATATGAGGTTACGGTGGCCGGCAAGTCGATCTTTAAGGGTCGCATCGAGGGACGACAGGTCGTTTACGTCTGAATTATGTTGTACATCTTCTTACTTGTGGTAATTGGTGCGGTCGCTTATGTATCAATCAGGAGTTCTCAGGCGAGCAGATCTAGCGCCGGGAATACGACTGCGGGCGATCGTAGCGTCGGGTCGTCCGAATCCATTGCTAAAGATTCCCCTCGGGAAACGTATGAGCCGCATTCGCCTCGCGCGAAGTATGGAGAACTCGAAAGGCATCCGCCTGGAGCCACGCTACCGAATCCCGGCGACTGGCGCTCTGTGGAAGGGTCTCCCATAACTACAAGCAAAACTCAGCTTTACGGGCAAGCTCTGTCTAAGGCATTGAAACCGAAAATTAGCGGGCTTGGGAAGCGTTACGATGGTCAAAGCGGCAAGTGGCAATACATCTATGAGGATGGCACCTACAAGGTTTGGTACGACTCCGATCGCCCAGGAAGGGAGGATTTGCAGGTGCTTGGTCCGGAAGGCACGTTGCTATTCACCACCCAGGAGGGAACTGTTGTAGTAACCACGGAGATTGTGCTTGGGCCTTGGATTGAGCACTTTCTTAACCTGTAGCAACGACATCCATATTGCCGCCGAACCTTGGGGCGGGACGATGCTGTGGGGGCCGGGCTGGGCGGGGGCGAGGCCGTTGGTTCCGGCGAACGGCTTGAGGGGGACGCGGCCGGCCGGGCCGCACATGGCGGGAGCGAGGGTGGCGGGATCGAACTTCCAGATGTGGAGGGCGGGCTCGGTGAACTGGTCGGCGAGGAGTCCGAAGCCGGGGATGTTAGCCGTCCACCCCCACCCGGCCATGTCGAACCTCTCCAAGGTGACCTTAAGCGAGTCCCCCGGCTCCGCGGCGTGGACGAAGATGGGTCCGTTGACGGGGTTCACCTTGGCGAAATCTAGCTTGGCGACGTCTTGAACGGTTGAACTGGGGTTGATCTGGCCGCCGGAGGCTTCTACGGTTTGGAACCCCACGGTCTCGCCTGGCTCGATGGTGAGGACCGGCGGGATCGTGTTATCCCACCCGTTGTGGGTCTGGTGGTCGTGGATGGTCGCATGGCTTACGGGTGGTCTGAGGCTTGTGGTTAGTGGTTTGTGGATTCAGGATACGGGATTTGGAATGGATCGCGCGTTCAGTGACTAGGGGACCCTAAAAAAGGTTTGGGGGCGACGACTGGTGGATTCGTGGGGACCATAAAAGTCCACTCCGGACTCGGTTGTCAAGATGCTCGCGCCGAACGGCAGCCTTTCATATTTGACCATTTTTAGTCTAAATAGTAACCATAAGTCGACTATTTGGGGAGGATTGACAAAAACAGCATCTCGCAGCCGGCGACTGTTCGGGGGGAGTCCTGCTATCGGGACGCTCTCCTTTTACCGCTCATTTTGGACAGCTGGCGGTGTTAAGTGAGGCAGACGAGGTTGCAATGATAGGGCATTTGGTAGTACGATCAAATATTAGTACGAAAGACGAATTGTGGTGAACCAGGATCAAATGCTGGAGGAAGCGGTCGCCGAATACAAGCGCCTTGTTACGCTTATTGGTGATCAGTCGCGTGAGGCCTGTCGCGACGAACTCGTGCAACTTCTAACCACGCGAGATTGGATTACCCAGAAAATGAGTTCCGGGGCACCCGTCTCTTGCGCTCTCATCAAGGAAATCGAGGCGGCGGACTCAAACCTGAGGCGGCAAGCGGCCACGTCAGCATCTCTGCGGCTAGGCTTCAACCGAACCTATCGACTCCTCGAGTCGAGTCGACAAGAGTGGTGGTGGAAGCTGCACGAGGTCGTCCCTGACCCGACACGTCGCGACAAAGTTTTCCAAATTCTGTCAACAGTGTGCTTCACCATCGCGGCGACTATTTCGGTTGACATAGTTCGAAGATTCTTGGTCGGAGCGCCTGACGGATTCGCTCTAGCGGGAGTCTCAGGTCAGATTATTTTGACTCTGTTGGCGGGCTCCGCATTCACCAGTTCTGGAAAGCGTGCGTTGGCGAGCGCGTTTGCAAACTTGAGGCTGCCGCGGGATCAGGAGCCGACATTTGCGATGCTGTGTTCTGTGATTTTCCTGGCACTCTGCATGGTTGGATCCGAGTCATTGCCTCGTATTTCAAATTATTTGGTGAACAGCGTCAGTAGCATTCCTGTTGATGTTGACGTCTCGCCTGCGTTAACCCGGCTTAGGTTGGCTGTAGCATTGAATCCGAACAGCGCAAAAGCCCACTTTGCCCTGTCGAGCCTTTACGAGCGAGCCTCAGCGCCGGAGCAGGCGCTCGCAAATCTAGAAGCAACTCTCACTATCCAACCAACGCATATTCCCGCTCTGCTGGATATCTCGCGATTCTATATGGCGGAGGGACGGCCGGAGTATGACAAGGCCGCCTTGTACATGTTTAGGTTGAAGAAGCTGAACGAGGACCCTTCTTGCCCCAGGGATCTGGTCGAGGAATTAAGGCAGCCTAAGACGCACGCGATCTATTTAAAGGACCTAGGTTGGCTCTATTATGGGGATCAAAAGTATTTCGCCGCATACAAATACCTGAGCATGGCGGTCAAGATCGACAAGACGTCTATTGTCAAGCCTGAGGACCGCCTTCAGGAGCCCTATGCGCTGCTAGCGAAACTCGCTCAAGATACAGGCGGGACCATAAAGGCTCCGAGTTTGCTCGGCGTGACATTCGCTTACGGGAAACAGATGCCTACTACAGGCGATGGGTCCGCAGAGCTACTGTGGTCAGTCGATGAAAGGGTTGAGGACGTCAGGGCATGGATAGAGATGGGCAAGCCGAAATCTCTCCAAATGTCTGCGAATCAATAGCTGGAGAATCATGAAGAAATCGTTAATAGTCTCGCTAGTTGTGGGCCTTTGTCTGACATCGGGCTACGTATTTGCCAATCCCGTCGCGCCAATTAAAGTTGGGGCGGTCATTTTCACGAAAGGTAAAAATGTCTTGCACAGGCAAGATCTGCCTGCAACAGTGATAACGAAAGGCGAGGTTCTGCTGAGCACCGACACCGTCGATGTCGGTGGGGCTTTGTCTATACGATGCATGGATGGCAAGGTTGTTCAAAGCGTGTTCAAGAATCATAATTGGCATCCTCAATGCAGACGGGCTGCGAAACAGGTTTCGCCTCCCCCCGGCCATGTCCCGAATCCCACGCCCAATCCCGTAGGCCAGCCTTTGATGGCTGGGGGTTCAGATCAGATTTGGAAGGATATCGCGGGATACCACCTGTCTTCGACCACAATCTACATTAACACGACCAGCCCCCAAGGCGGAGATCCTCACGGCGACTACGGCAATGGCATTGGCTTCTTTGACAGCAGTACGAGTCCGTTCGATGATGTCGTTTGGCATGTGACCGCTGTCGATCCCATGCCGCCGTTATGGGGCGATGAACTGTGGCATGATTTAGAGGAATCGGGCCTAGACAACACCACAAAGGCCCAAATCCAAACCGATTACTATTTGCAGTTTGGCTTTCAGAGCGAAGCAATCAAAGAAATCAAATTGTTTAAGCTTCAAAACTACGATCCGCAATACGGCGTTTATCTAGGCGACTTGGAGGTGAAGGCTGGCGATCTACTTGGCGCAGAGCAAGCATACTATTCCGCCGCGAACCTGGCGGGCGACTGGAATGATGATTTCATTCAAGCTGCTGCTTTTAACTCTCAAGCCGGGCTGTATTTTGGGATGGGCAAGAACGACGCCGGCCTGTCGGCGTTCACGAAGGCCCACGGAATTTATGACAAGCATAAGTTCGTTGTTCCCGATCTGAAATTTGTGGATTTCGGGCACTCCGTTCCATAAGAGGTGATGTGGCTACCTGTGGAGGGAGTTTGTCCTTCGGCTTCGAACCATAGGGATACGAGGCAAAGACATCTTTGACGCAAATGCCCGTTGAGTGGCGACGATCATGTCGTTGGGGTTCACTGCGTTACGGCGCCAGCCGCAAGTAGACCGGGGTTGGGGCAGCCGCGCCACCTTGCGCACCGCATAGAGCTTCTGTAGATTCTGAGGTAATTAGAAATGGGGGTAGCTAGGGAGGTATTCGAGCAATTCAAGAAGGGCGGGTACCGCCGAGTCCTGGATGCTAAACAGTCGAATGAGTCGGAGAGCCCCTATCTGGATTTTAAGACAAATCGAGAAGGCGGCAAGCCTGCCTCACGTTTGACTCCGCAGACCAGAAAGGTCCTTGCTAAGGCGATTAGCGCGTTCGCAAACGCGGAGGGCGGGGTCCTTGTATGGGGTGTTGATGCCAAGGAAAACAAAGCGGTCGATCTTGCTCCGGTCCCGCAGGTATCTGAGTTTTTGCACAGTCTGAACAACGAGACAGGTGCATCCGTTGACCCTCCAGTCTTAGGTATCGAGCATCATCCAATAAAGCAAAGGGGCGGCAAGGGAGCCGGATTCGTCGTCACCTACATTCCGATGGGTAACGACCGACCGCATTTGGCCATGTTGGGTGTGGACCAATATCTCGTGAGGCTAGGGTCGAGTAGTGTGGCAATGCCGAATTTCATGACCAGGGCCCTGATTCTGGCAAGAGCTCGCCCGGAGCTTCAGCTTGTGCCCGTGCTGCCCGTGCAGATAACGAGGGACGGTAGGGTCATCAATCGGATAACCGGTGAGACCAGGTTTTTGGGGAATTTCAATTTCGCAGCTATCGTGCCCCTCAGGCTGAGAAATATTGGCACCGTGGCGGCGAAGGAGATTGCAGTAGCCTTCGCTAATGACGACACGCGGGCCGTTTTCCAGCCGAACGCGTTTTTTGATCAGAGGTCTCACCCTGCAAGCCTTCCGATTAGCGAATCTACAAATACGACTGCTTCTTATGATCTGTTTATCGGGTCAGGCGGGTTACTGTATCCGGGCTTGACTGTCGAGATCGGAAAGATGTGCTACCGATTTAACAGCACTTCCGAGGTTGATTACATTGGCAAAGAGTACGCTATATTTGCCGAGGATTTCTTATCCCAGAGCGTGTTGAATATTCCAAGCGAAATGATTAGATCTTGATGGCGCCTGCGCGCGAGCCTAGCCGAAAAGTTCCTGAAACACGTCGGGATTGTGTTGGTGCAGCCGTTCGGCAAATTCGTTCACGTAAAACATATCTGGCTCGAACCGCTGTGAGCGCACGCGAATTTCGAATTGTGGATCTAATGGGTCTAGCGCGAACAACACGAGACCGAGACCAAAAAGCATGCAGAGCGCTTCTAGTCTGCTCTGATCTTCCTGCGTGATAGTCCGCGGCATTACGACATAGGACTTGCTTGAAAATAAGCGATACGCGACCGCCTGCCCAAACGCGACGACAGGTTGATGCGGGTCGATTTTGATTTCAGCTGAAATGATTTCGATGGGAAACTTGATTCGGTCTCGCGCGAGAGGTTTGTAAACCCCGACGACGTATGGGGTGCCCCACTTGGCCCTGAGGCCCGCACCGCCCATTGATGAAGCCACTGTTGCTTCATTTAGATCGTTTCGGAGCCATTCGGCGAAGGGCGAGTAGAACATCTCCTCCCGTTTGAGATCGGCTGGCTTTGTCAGTTGGTCTGACTCCTTTACGGAGTCGGATTGACCGTTGGTTGGAACGTAAAGCCCTCGGCTCGGCTTTTGTACTTCGTTCGGCAGCCTAACGTCGAGGTCGTAAATGCTTCCCGCAATCGTGTTGTCTGGGGTTTCGGGGTGAAGCTCTTTAATTGCCCTTCTCAGTTGCTGGTACCTAATCCCGCCGGGATTGGCTTTAACCAGTTCAACAGCGACCTTTCGAATTTCTGACTGGCCGAGCTTTGCCATTCACGCAGCCTATCATACTTAGCGGCCCGCGATGCCGGTAGCGGCGTGGGAGAGGGGTTCACGGCTCGATGGGATGGTTTCGGCGGGGAAAGTGATGCTGGCTTGGACTCGGCAGACAGCAACTACGCGTTCTCGGAGGCATCCATCAGTTTTGCACGTCGAAGTTAAGTACGCGGAATGAGATTCTCCAGTTACTGCAACCGAGTGTGTTGAAGTGCAGGTCAGCTGTCGTGAATTGAAGCCTTTTTGCTAGGTGTGGATCAACGCTCACAGTCAGGGTTTTCCTTTCGGCATCGATCATGTCCTTGCCATCCGTATCGAAGAACACCATTTGCAAGTCAACACTTGTTATCCTCTTGTCGCTCTCGTTATCAACTGAAAGATTGAAGACCATCTTATAAGTTGTCCGATCATCGTCGAAAAGAAGATCCCCGCCGTCGCTTTTCGCCACCACATCATAGTTTCCTTCCCAAGCTGGCGAGGTAATGGTAACCGCTTGAGCGGCTGGTTTACGCTCATGCGTCAAACTACCGCCGGAGCATTTGTCGACGGGGGTGGGAGTTTGCAAGGAAGCAGCTGCTAACAGGCTAAGGAGGTGCTGTCCGCTAACCGCAAAATTTAGGTTTTGACCGTCCTCAAGGTATGAAGTCGCGACGCCAACAACCTCGGGCTTTGCAGTCAGCACAGGGCCGCCAGAGCTACCTGGTGATATTGGCGCGGAAATTTGATAAAGCGTCGTACCGCTTGAATCTCGAATTCCAGAGATCAGTCCTGATGACAGGGATTCTTCAAGGCCCCTGGGGTTGCCAACAGCATATATCGTCTCGCCGACTTCAGTAGAAGTCCTCTTGATTTCCAGTGGCTGGAGCATGTCCGAGACCTGTATGAGCGCCAAATCGTTGTCCCTATCGATTCCCTTAATGCCCTCAACCTTTAGTTCTTGATGGGTCTGCGAAGAACTAACAGTGAGCGAGAAGGAATTTTGAATGACGTGAAAATTTGTCGCAATCAAGTGGTCTGTTACAGCGAACCCCGTTCCCATCGCCTCCGGCTTGGAATTACTATCGTTTGCGACGATCGTGTAGACCGAACTGGCAACAGTTTTGAAGACCGATTTCGCGTCCTCTTGTCCGAACCTGGTCCGCAAGTAGCTCTGATGTGTTGTCGCAAGGCCGGAGTGCCCTCCGAGCGCTTGTCCAAGCGCCAATAGTGCCAGCAGCATTTGCTTCATAGCGGCTCCCTTCCCTCAGGCGCGTGCAGCGCCGTATCGTCGGAGGAGGGTCTAAGTCTTTTGTCAAAATTATACATTGTCCAACCTTTTGGCAAGGTACGGCTAGGTTACGCGCTCGCGATACTGCACGGCCTCTGCCAAGTGCACTTTGGCTACTTCGTCGTCGCCGGCTAGGTCGGCGATGGTGCGGGCTACTTTTAGGATGCGGTCGAAGACGCGGGCGGAGAGGTTTAGGCGGGTGGAGGCTACTCGCATGAAGTCTTGGCAGTCCTGAGTCATCACGATCAACTCCCGGATTTCTCGGGGTTGGAGTTTGGCGTTGGTTCGGTGGTTTCCGAGTCTGGCGTGTTGGCGGGCTCGGGCTATGGAGACTCTTTCTCGGATGGCTTCGCTGCACTCGCCTTGGGAGGCGCCGAGGAGTTCTTCGGGTTTTAGTCTGGGGACTTCTATGTGGAGGTCGATTCTGTCGATGAGGGGGCCGGAGATTTTGCCGGCGTACTTCACACACTGAGAGGGGCTGGAGACGCATTTTTCTTCGGGGAGGCCTCGGAAGCCGCAGGGGCAAGGGTTCATGGCTCCGATGAGGATGGTTTCGGCGGGGAAGGTGATGCTGGCTTGGACTCGGCTGACGGTGACGACGCCGTCCTCGAGAGGTTGTCTTAGGGCTTCCAGAACGCTGCGGTCGAACTCGGGCATTTCGTCCATGAAGAGGCAGCCGTGGTGGGCGTGGGAGATCTCGCCGGGCTTGGGGTTTTTGCCTCCGCCGACGATGGCGGCGTGGGAGGCGCTGTGGTGAGGCGAGCGGAAGGGGCGTTCCCAGATCAGGCCGCTGCGGTCGCCTTTCTTGCCGCTGGCGCTGTAGATGCGGGTCACCTGGATGGCCTCTTCCAGGCTGAGGGGCGGGAGGATGGTGGGCAGGCGGCGGGCGAGCATGGTCTTGCCGGAGCCGGGCGGGCCAACCATGAGGACGTTGTGGCCTCCGGCGGCTGCTATTTCCAATGCTCTTACAGCGTGGCGTTGGCCTTTGACGTCGGAATAGTCGACGGGGTAATCGGGGA
>JANYLD010000366.1 GCA_025363835.1 Armatimonadota bacterium | reverse complement strand
ATCTGATGATTGAGAGAGTTGGCGCCGGCGTTGAAGGCCTGGTTATGAACCTTCTCAATCGGGGCCTCGAGGACGGCTTGGAACATCCGGGCAACGTCCTGAACATGAATAACCGGACGCCACGGTTTGCCGTCGCTATACACGATGACTTTGCCAGTTGTTGTTGCCGACCCGAGCAGATCATTGAAAACCGTATCAAATCGCATCCGGGGCGAGACGCCATAAATGGTGCCGTTGCGTATGAAAACCGGTGCAAATCCTGGAGCAGCCAGTTTGGTTATGGCCATCTCAGCCTTGACTTTTGATCGCGCGTATTCGGTTTTTGGATCCAACGGTGACTCCTCGGTAACAATCTCGGTGCTGGACGCGCCATACATGATGCAGGATGAGGAGAAGAGATATCGGCTCACCCCGGCTGCTTTCGCCAGCTCCGCCAGCTTGACGGAAGCATGGAAATTGATGTCTTCTGTCCAGGAATCATTCAGATTCCCGATGGGATCATTGCTGAGAGCGGCCAGATGGATGACCGCGTCAAAACCTTCCAGATCCCCGGCATTCAGGTCGCGAAGGTCTTTGCGAATGGCCTGTGGCAAGAGGCGGTCCGGCACTAGAGTGCACTCGCTGAAATAGCCGGTATCCAACCCCGTGACTTTGTAGCCGGCTTCGAGCAAAAGGGGAGTCATGACCGAGCCGATGTAACCGTTGTGGCCGGTGATCAGGATGTTTTTCGGATTGTTCACTCGTTAATGTTTTTCTGTTTGTTTATTAATTCGCGCACTACTTCAAGCAGAGTTTTCTGCTCTGAAACCAACAACGAGAGGCACCCTGCTGCATCAGCGGCTTGCGCATCCCGTTCATCATCTCCAATAAAGAGCGTTCGACTCAAGTCTAAATTGAAATCGCGCTGGGCCTGAAACAGCATGCCCGGTTTCGGTTTGCGACATTCGCAACCCTCATCCCAATTGTGCGGGCAATAATAGATTGCCTCGATATTTCCACCTGCCAGGAACGTTTCACGGACCATGCGGCGGTGAATATTCAATAAATCCGGTTCGGTCATAGCCCCCCGGGCTACGCCTGCCTGGTTGGACATCACAATAACTCGGAAACCTGCGTTCCGAAGCAGGACCAAAGCTTCCTTTGATCCCGGAAGCCATTCAAATTCATTCCAGGAGCGTACGTAATTCGCGCGCGAGGGCTTGCGATTCAAAACGCCGTCCCGGTCGAGAATGAGCAGCAAGCGGCGGGCCAAAAAAGCTTCTGTGAGCGCTAAACGCTGGTGGCTGCCCACGCTGTAATAACGATGGTCCGTGACAAAGCCTGCCAGCTTTTTTTGTTTGGACAGAACAGGGTACAGCGTTTCTTCGAAAGAAATGTTCTCCGGGGGCAGCAAAGCCACGACCTCTTTTTTGAAGATCCCATAGCTAATTTCGACGCCTTTCAGCCCTGGCGCTTGCCGTGTTTTATCATAGACGTCCACAAAACGTTCGGCATCCATCCGTAAAGTGTCCTTAGTATAGCCATCTTTGTTGCTGTAAATAGTCAGCATAGCCGGGGCCTTGGTTTCGAGAAACCGCTGCCACATTTTGTCCATCTGCATGGGCCAATAATTGTCGCAGTAAAGCAGGAAAAAACATTCGTCGAGCAAATGCTCGGCGCGTTTGATTCGTCGGCCGGTTTCATCCTCAACCGGGGTTATCGAGTAAGCAATTTTAATGCCCCAACGGCTGCCATCCCCAAAATAGTCCTGCACTACTTCGGGCAAATAACCCAGCAACAACAAGACGCGCTCAAAACCTTGAGCGCGCAGCATGACCAGGAGGTATTCAAGGAAAGGTTTGCCATGCATGTCGAGCATCGCCTTGGGGCGAATGTCCGTGAAAGGACGTAAGCGCTCGCCGCGACCTCCGGCGAGAATGACAGCCTGCTTCGGCCGAAGCAGGCTCGGGTTGGAATGCCCAGTATCCAAGCAGGAGACCAAGCTATCCAAGGAAGAGCAGGGGGGCAATACCAAACTCTAGCCGGGCTCAGACATCTGGTGGTAGGGCGGCACTTCATGCGCGCGGTTTCGTCGGGATTAGGTCCGTTGGTCCTTTAGTCCTTTGGTCCCTTAGTCCCAGTTTTCAAGATCACGGAGCGAGCGTAACCGCCAGTTTGAAAAACTGCGGGCCTGGCGCACCGGTGTTTGGACCCAGGTTTACGGTGACGTCTTCCAGACGAGGATTAA
>JANYLD010000348.1 GCA_025363835.1 Armatimonadota bacterium | reverse complement strand
ATAGCAACGTCGGGGCGATGGCTGCCGACACTCGACCAAATACTCTTAATGCTAATGCCATTTAAAGCGCTTGAGTTTCATTCGTTGTTAGGCATGCCTGCTAACCTCTGGGTTGGGAGTGTGATAGTCGGCCTCTGCGTCGGGCTCCGTCGCCATTGGGCTCGATCGTCCCGCCCTTTGCGGCGCAATTGTAGCTGGTGCTGTGCTCCTGACGCTTGTCGCCTGGTGGCTTTTCCCGGCTAAGACTGCCGCATTGCTGGCAACGTCCGCCGGTAGTAGGCGGCAGTCGAACCCCCCTCCTCGCTCGCGCTTGGTGGTTCTTCCTGGTAATTGGGGTCTTGTGCTCGGTGCTGCCGATCATCCTAACCATCTACGATTTGGTGCGCGCACGCAAATCGTTCTTGTGCCACGGATGCGGCCGTACATACAGGACATTTCTATCGGTGGCACGATTCCTCTGTACCCGGTGCGGTACGATGAATTTCCTCGGGCCAAGGCCACAATCCTCAAAGCTTCGGCCGGAGTTGTGTGGTTACTGCGGATTGGTAACCGCCGTAACCGCGGACTGTGGCCTTTCCTCTGCCCAAACTGCGGAGTGTTCCGGCTGTCGGGTGCGGCTCCTGCGACACAGTCTTCATCCTGTGCCGGATGCGGTTCGTCTGTTACAGATCAAGCGCTCTATTGCTCATCCTGTGGAGCGACGACCCGCGACATCTTCGCTGGTGCCAGGTTAGAAGGGCGGGCCTCTGTCGAGAAACACTTGACTAAGATTGGGTTCGATCCTGACTGGGTGGCCGGCAAGAACGCAATCGGGCACTTCCAGTTTGCGAAGGCAATGCTCGCTTCCGCGCGCCAAAGCACAGGTTCCCTGTTGGATCTCCCGGGTGTTGAGGCGAGCTTGGTTATCGTCGAGCACGCGATGGCTTCGCTTGAAGAAGCTCTAATTTCGGGGGACTATCGTAATGCTGCGAAGCTGCTTCTCATCGACCTCGATCACGTTTATGGGGCTCTACTGGCGCGCTCGATTCCGTTCCTGGAGAGTTCAGCTGCGGGCCTGTTTCCGCCCACGGACTGCGTTTTCGAGGATGAACCATTTCTGAAAGCGCGGGCCAGCCTGGAACGAACTCTTGGTCAGGAAGTGCGCTCCTACGGCGGGGTCGGACTATGGGAGCGGCGGCTCGTGGACATTCAGTTCCGTTCTGGGCAGAGGACCATCACCGCGTTTGACCGGCTGGCGGCGGAAGCTGCACGTTTCCAGAACTGGGAAACGATGCGCACTTAAGCTGTCTTCCCCGTTGTACTTAGCCATGTAACCGTAATTTGCTCCGACCGGACTGACCTCCCTATTTCTGCTTGGTCCCGCCGACGGTCCATTGACCCGCTCGGCTCCGAACTGAGAATGGCCGTCGGAATACATTAGTGTCGGAATACATTAGTCTCGCGAACTTCGGAAGTGAGGTACTAAGAGGGTAAAAGCCAAAAATGGGAGACGATCGTATTGTCGGACGCAAGGGGAACGTCATGGCGCCTCGGTCGGGGCAGAGGGGACTCGCGTCAACGCCTCGTTATACACGGTGCTTTGGCGATACACGACACCCATTCCGATGGCGCCGAGCTTCTTCTCGATCTCGTAATTGCCGATTCACATCACCTGGCGACTCCCTCAGGATCATCTGTGCGTTGAAAACGTTTTGGGTAGGGGACGAAGACGAACAGGGCTTCAAGATCACCGCGCCCACCGGGCCTTAAGCCGGCCCTGGGGCGGGAGCCCCTCACACACGCAACCCGCCTCTGCGCAGCAAACCGGACCTCGCAAATGCTCGCACTCGCCAAACGCATGGAGCCTTTCCCTTGGAGACGCAGTTGCTCCGTTCGCAGCATCTCAGCCAGTTTTCCTGGCCCAAAGGGCTAGCGCGATAATCATCAGGGCTGATATAAGGCCCGAGATCCACGCGATACGCACCACGTCCCGTTTCGCCCGCAAAAACTCAGAATCATCGGATCGGATGTCCGAGAATTTCCTCAACCAACGAATCACTTTGATTG
>JANYLD010000332.1 GCA_025363835.1 Armatimonadota bacterium | reverse complement strand
TTTATCGCCTCCTAACTTCTTGAGGGCGCCCGGCAGGTCTCCAGTCGGAACGTAGACGGTCACCCACCCCCAGCCCCTCCCGTCAAGGGAGGGGAGAGGTTTTCGGAACCGCTCACGCCTCCTGCGCCACCGCCGGCGGATTCTCCACCGCATCAATGTGATCATCGATGACCTTCGGCCAGTCCTGCTCTAGAGTAAACATGCATTCATAAGCGAGCTTGTGAATCATGATTTGCTTCCCCGGCTCGCTCGCGGTCGTCCAAAACCCCGGCCATTCGTGCATCACAAACGCGATTTTGCGGTTGTTGAGCGCAGCTTCAACCGCCTCGATGAAGTCGCAGAAGTCACCCGGCATGAACCCATAAGCCCACTCCGGCAACCCCTCGCATCCATCGGTCGAAAACTCGCTCATTGGTTTGATTATAAGGGGCATTCGGGTGGATGGTTGGGTCGTGGGTAGTGGTGGATAGTGGATGGTGGGTGGTGGATGGTGGATGGTGTTGAGTCCGAGCACCAGTCACCGCCCACTATCCACCACCCACCAAAGCCGTGGGGACAACTCGCGTAGGCCCGCGGAGGCGAAAGGTAGGGCGCGGGCGTCTTAATGGGTATATGCAAGCAAGATTTACGCAGGGAAGTGAACGTGGCGTCCTCCTTGACATCGACGACTCCCCCGATATCGGCGAGGAGATCCGGATGGACCATGACGGGCTTCGCGGGGTGTTCCGAGTCAAGTCCGTTCATAGGGCGGGGACGAAGGTGAATTCGGGCCCGATTCCGATTGTGAATTTGGATTTCGTGCGTCGGCTGGAGCCGGTTTAGGGATTTCCCGGGCCGTTCTTTGGGATTTGTAGCAGAGCTGCGGAAAACTTGGCGCTACCGACAGGCTACATTCCGTTGACCGGGCTGAGTGCGTGGTGTGTGCAGGATTGCGCATGTAGAATGGGTCTGTTGACTCCGATTTTAGGGTTGGAGCGTCTTAAAAGTAGATGATCGAGAATAGGACTTCTGACGAGGCGGATGAGGCGATCGCGGCGATGGCGGGCGAGGCGTTTCACCAGGCGATGGTTCGCACGCTCGATGCGGGAATCAGCGTCCTTGTCGTGAAGAAGGGAAGTCTTGTTCGAGTGCATCCTGATGGCCGCGAGGAATTTGTCAAAAAGATTGCACGCCCTCAGCGCCCCGGAATTAAGGTTACAAAGGGCATTCGAACCGCCATCAAATGGTCGCAAACCCCCGATTAAGGATGTTTGCTGGACCGAACGGTTCTGGCAAGAGCACTTTCAAGCAGGTGTTGCCAGCAGCATGGCTCGGCTATTACCTAAACGCTGACGAAATCGAGGAGGCTCTGGGCAGTGAGGCAGGTCTGGACATCCGGGCGTTTGGTCTGAATCCCTTCTCTGAGGAGCTTTTTGGGTTCCTCGGGCGATCGGAGCTTTTGGCAAGGGCGGGCCTAATGGACAGTTTGCGTGCGGTTGTTTTTCAGAATGGACGTTTGCGATATCCGATTGGCGCGAAGAGCAGTTATTTTGCCTCTGTCGTGGCGGATTTCCTCCGCCAGGATCTTCTTGAAGCCAGGGCCTCGTTTTCTTTTGAGACCGTAATGTCTCACCCTGACAAGGTCGATATTCTGAAGAAAGCTCAGTCACTGGGCTACCGAACTTATCTCTACTATGTGGCGACGGAAGATCCCGAGATTAACCGGACGCGCATCGCCGCAAGGGTGAAGGCGGGTGGCCACACGGTTCCCGACGAGAAGATCGAGCCACGGTACAAACGATCGCTGGCAGTTGTTGCCTTCAGCGATTCGCGCTTCGAATCGGGCCTACATTTTTGATAACTCTACGCCTGACACGAAGCTCGTGCGGATTGCAGAGTTCACAGATGGGACCGACCTGCTGCTGAGAGTCGAGGCTTCTGAGATTCCAGTCTGGTTCGAGGAAGTTGTGCTGGCCCAGCTGGGTTAGTCAATTTGAACCTTGGCGGTTTCTTCTTGGCGGATCCGGGTTTGTTTTTCTGACTTTTTGAGGATGCGGGCGAGGAAGTTGAGGTTGCCGGTTACGGTGTTGAGCTGTTTGGATAGCTCGAAGTGGTGGATGCGCCTTTGGCGGTGGTTCTCGCAGGCGGCTTTGACGCGGTCGAGGTCGGCGGCTTTCATGTATTCCTTTTTGAGCTTGCCGTTCTTCTTCCAGCACCGGGCATGGTAGGGGCCCGGCTTTTTGCCGCCGGAGGTGACGTAGAACGTGCTGACTCATTCGGGGAGCGGTTCGTGTGGTGCTTGGATGCTGCATTGCTCAAGTTGTAGGCGTCATCATTTGGCAAAAAATAGAAATACGTCTACTAGTATGGTGATAGCACGCAGTTGGCCCAGGTTGTCAATTATTTTGCTGATCGCGAAGCAACATCTGTTCTGGGACCCTTTGAAGGGGATGCCATTGTGTGGCAAGATTTTTCTCCGAGATTGAATCACATATACGGAGGTAGATGACATGGCGAAGAATACGCCCGAGGGACGCAAGGGCGCGGTGAATGGACGAACTCAGTTTCTAGATGTGAACAGCGCGCACTGGGTCAAGCGCGATGCTGGCACCGGCGAGAATCTTGGTACGAAGGCGGATCACAAGCCGTACAAGGGCGTGGCCAAAGAGCCGGACGGGCGCCGCCGGTAGGGCCCGTAGGCGGCGGCAATTGGACTAGACAGTGCTTCTAAAGGGTGCTCGCTCTTGATCTTGACCAGTTGCAAAATCTATGCGTCAGCCTCGCGTTTTCCGGAATGGTTTTCCCGCCGCGCCAATACTGTTCAATATGGTCGATCGCAGCATCGTCGATATCTCGGATGTGTTGGCTGCACAGTGCGCAAGTGGCATCCGCTTCGAACAGCTGCTTCTTCAATTGGCTTGAAAAGCATCTTGGCTGTGCCGCCGGCTCACCAACAGCGTCTGTTAGGACCTGACGCCATTTGTCGAACCTTATAGTAACGGCTCTGACGGAACTTGTTGAGAGCTCTATCGAATCAATGAATTCTTGGTCCTCAGTCATGAGGTAGATGAGGCCCTCGCGCACCGAATCCAAGCAGCTCATAACCTGGTTTTTCGTGAATCTCGTGAATCCCCACATGAGGACGTCGTACAGCGAGGCGTTGAATTTTTTCGCCTCCCAGCGGCCCCCGTGTTCGAGTTCCGAGCCCCGGTAGTAGCGCTTGAATGCATTCTGTCCTAGTAGCGAGCGCGTCAGTTGCACAGAGGTCTTGAACGTTTCTCTCAGCTTCTGTTGATCCTGTGGTGCGAGGAAGCGGTGCTGGAGCATATCGTTGTTCAAGAACGTCTTCATCGGCGGCTTATAGTTGAGATAGGTCGCGTGATGTAGAGCAGCGAAGCGCAGGACAAGTTCAACGTCCCGCATGCGCTTATCAGGCTTGGTCGTGCCGAGTAGGAACCGAAAGTCGGGATCCTCCGCTAGAGCCCGGATGAGGTCATTGTACGGGCCTGCGTATACGCAGTTCCTCAGCTCTTGATCGTTCAGCGCTACGGACCCAGTGTTGAGCCTCGCAAATATCTCGAACTTCAGGTCCTCTGACGATTCGTGTAGGACGGTGACAGCCCTAAGTGTCGCCCTTCTAATTCTTCTTTGGTGCTCCTTATCTAGAGCGTCGTAACGCTTTCCGTTTAATTCGTGTCTTATCTGAAGACCAGTGAGGGCGAAGCGTCCATCTAGATATTCAAAGAAGGATGTGAGGCGCTGCTGTCCATCAATGACTTCTTCTTTCCCCGTCGCGTCTTGAGCGAGGTAGATGATTGGGAGGGGCACCTCCAGGAGGACCGACTCAACAAGCCGACTGCACTTGGCGCGGTCCCAAACGAAATACCGCTGGAAGTCCGGTTGGAGACTGAGATCGCCGTCCTTGAACCGGTCGTAGAGATCGTTGATTGTCGGATCTGAGGATTGGGTCAAGATTCTGCGCGGCGAAGCCGCAGGCGGTTCTTGGGCTTCTTCGATCGCTCCTTCGTCTTCGAGGACCAGTTCTTCATTCTCAGAGACGTCGAGGACAACGGCGTTTTCCATGTTTTGTGAATACATTATCCTCCAATTAGTACTCAGGTGCGTGTTAGAGACGGCTTTGTGGCTGTTAGGTAGCATCCTCCGAGTGTCCAAAGATCCCCTTAAGAGTTGGCTTTCGCTCGATTGGAGCCGGCCAGAGCGTTCCTATAATCCCGACGCAAAGGCGCTTTTTGTGGACGTTTTCGGCTATCCGAAGGACCGAGTCGTCGTCGAGGACCGTGGCGGAGGCGGCTTCCCTGACGTTAAGCTACTTAGTCCTGAACGAGTCGAGTGGATAGTCGGCGATCTTAAGAAAGATGACGAGCAGGTGTTGAATCTGAGGAAAAGGTCGGCCCTGTGGGACGACAAGCGGAAGTACATCCAGGGTTCGACGAGATACATTATTTTTCTGACAGCGAATTTCATATTGGTTGCGCGGCCAGATGGCGTCCCGGTAGCCGACCCCGTGGACTTCAGGTTGGAGACATTGGACTCCCTGCGGCAGAAGTTGGCCGCGATTTCTTACGAGCGAAGCGGGCATGAACACCAGTGGGGTGAACTGACGGAGGGCAACCTTGAGTTCTGTTACCTGGATCTTGACGAACCGCAGAATGTCCGAAACCTTCAGTCGGATTTGACAGCTAGCTTTGAGGAGCTGACATCGTGCGCCGCATCTGCCTTCCAAATTCACGACCGCTTGTACCAGCGTTATAAGGAACTGCTGAGCGAGGTTACAGGCTCGGTTGTTGGGCAGGCGGAAACCATTGACCGGGCCCGCTTGCAACTGGAGCTCCAGTACGAGTTTCCGAGGAGGCTGGTCGACGAGAATCTGCGCCAGTTTGATGAGCACTTTGGGCGGACGATTGACAAGAGCCATAGCGAGAAGGTTCGTGAGGCCTTCGTCTCTGATTCAGCTGCCGCGTTGATCGCGAGGGTGCTTTTTTTGCGGCTAGTGGAGGATCTGGGCCTTACTTCGAAGCGGCGTTTAACAAACGGTGGCCCGAGCCGGTGGCGTGATTTCGTCGAGGAGCTGCTTGGTGACGCAAGATCCTTGATTAGGGTGGCCGGCGAGGATATAGCCCGTCTTTATAATGAGCCGTTCGAGAGCACTGTCTTTGATTGGCTTTTGAAAACGAATGGGAGCCTTGATCAGACCCTGCAGAGGCTGATTTTGAGGCTAAACGCCTACGACTTCAGCGAGCTATCTGAGGAGTTGTTGGGCTCAATTTACCAGCAGTTTCTCCCCAAAGCCAAGCGGAAGCGATTGGGGGAGTTCTACACGCCGCCCAGTGTCGTGGATTGGTTGTTGGACCGAGTGGATAGTCATGGAGCAACCTCTCTGCTTGATCCGAGTTGTGGCAGCGGCTCGTTTATCGTGCGTCATGCGCATCGGCGGGTAGCTGACGCGCGGCGTCGGAATCTGAGCCCTGATCTTGCCGGTGAGGAGTTGAGTCGTGAGGTGTGGGGGTTTGACATCAACCCGTTCGCCTCTTTCATTAGCCACTTTCAGGTGACGTGGGCTCTTATCCGGTATCTGCCTCCCGGCTCCGTACCTGACGTTCACGTATACAACCTGAATAGCCTTCTTAAGGATGACGACATCAGGGAGTTGCTTGGTGAGGAGTGCCTGCCGCCTGGCTCCGTCGCGCGCGACCGTAGGCAATGGAGCGCCGTCGTGGGGAACCCGCCATACGTGAGGGCGGAGAGGGGGAAATACGCTGACGAGGTCAAGCGCATATGGGAGGAGGTGTGGGGGCCGAACATTGACGCTGGTGTAGTCGTCCTGTATCGCGCAATTCGTCAATGGCTTGAGGCAGGCGGAATCTTGGCGATGGTAGTGAGTGGGGGATTCGCGAATTCTGAGGCTGCGGTCAAGCTGTGGCGCCTGTTAAATCCTTCAACAGGGGTTGCCACCCTGCGCAGTTTGGTTTGGCTTGAGTTTTCCCCGTCGCTTTGGGACGCAAGCGTGATACCGATGATGCTCGTGATTGAGAAAGTTCCGCCGGCCCAAGGTGATGTCGTCCAGATTGCAACACCCTCAGATTGGTCTCCAGCCAAAGCTGGGGCGTGCGACTTCGTGGACGTTCCCTATAAGGATTTCTTCGATCCATTAATTAATCCCAGGATCGTTGCCGCGAGTGGTTCGGGGGAGTACTTGCTCCCGTTGCTTCAGCCGAAGGATGTTACTGTGCTGCGAAAGGTTCAAGCCGACGAGAAGCCTCAGCGATCTCTAGGCTCGGTCATCAAGTGGACTTATGGCATCCAAAAGGGTAGCGGCGCCACCATAACCGAAGATGAGGGTGGAAAGTTGCCTGTGCGCGTGCTAGCTGGGATGAATCTCTCGATTGCGAGGGCCGGGGCAGCTTCCGGCTGGGTAGATGTCGCGGTCGTCCAGAAAAAGAGTCTGTGGGGGACGGGCGGCGGTCCGGTGGAGTACGTCGCGTTGCCAACAATCACTAGGGCGCCTACGGCGTGCGTAGTGACGGATCCTACAGGGAAGCTTGCGGTCCTAAATAGCGTTCTTGTTGGACGGGAGCCAAAGGTAGAAGTGAAGTTGATTGCTGCCTACTTGAATTCGGGACTGGCCAGATTTGTCTATTTGATCCGGGAGCGGACTGCCGTTCTATCTGGTTCATCGCGAGCGACACTCTATCCTAGGTCTTTGGATCGCTTGCCGTGGCCGCTTGGCGGCTTTAAGCAGCAGAAGAGCCAAATTATCGATCTGTTCGACCAGCTTGCAGAGCGAGCTGAATCTGCGCAGCACAGTCCGGAAGCGTGGTTGCTGGAAAACTCGGAAAGGGCACTGGCCCTCGGCGCTACTCCAATTACGAGTCCGAAATTCGGGCTGGTGCTAGCAACGGACATTACGGAAGGGGACGTCGAGGAGTTGAAGGTGAGCGGTAAGGACATTCTCCTGAATGACGTGCCTGTCGTTAGTCTAAACAGCGAGGATGTGTGTCTGTATGTTGCCTCGATCTTGAAGGCGACGTCGAATGACGAGGCCCAGTTTGATGTTAGGGTGGTTCAGAAACTGGCCATACCTGATGACCTGAGAAGCCTCATGGAGCAGTACCGGGCTCGGATCGTGGAATTTGGGTCGGTTGAAACGGAAATTATGGACACTCTTGCACGGATAGACGATTTGGTCTACGCGGCATTTGAGCTGACAGACGCGGAGAGGAAGCACGTCGAGCAGAGGATCAGAAGCTATCCGCTTGCCGCCTTGCAGCCACGGTATCCCTGGCAGACTGTTAAGCCTCGGTCGATTTCCGCATACATTGTTGACCGTTTCGTGTAGTGGCAACATCTTGCTTGACTTGCAGTTTCGAGTGTCGCTGCGATTACGCTTCGTAACTATCTGACTTCAAATTGGCGTTATCGGCTGAGTTTTTGGCATCTCAAATTTGCTCACTTGTAGACAACCTACAGGTTCAAAGCGACCGGTGGCGTGGATACCGGCTAACCTGGTTCCGATGCGGGAGAAGTCAGCTTGCAACTAGGCGTTCTGGCGGAGCGGGCGGAGGGTGAGAAGCGCGTCGCGCTCACTCCGGACTGCGCGAAGATTCTTAAGGGGAAGGGGTTTTCTGTTCTCGTTGAGATGGGGGCCGGGGAGCGGGCGGGCTTCACCGATGCCGCGTACCAAGAAGCCGGCGCTGAGATTGCGCCCAACGGCGCGGCCGTCATCGCTGCGGCGGAGATCGTTCTGAAAGTGCTAGGGCCGGCGGATGGGTCTGCTTCTTCTGAGGCGGCGGGGTTTCGGGAGGGGTCTACTTTGATCTCGTTCCTCTTCCCGGCTAGCAATTTGGAGACGGTGCAGACGTTGGCTTCTCGGAAGGTGACCTCGTTTGCGATGGACTTGATTCCTCGGATCACGCGGGCTCAGTCGATGGATGCTTTGAGTTCGATGTCGACGATTGCGGGGTATCGGGGGGCGCTCTTGGGGGCGGAGCATTTGCCTAAGTTTTTTCCGATGTTCATGACGGCGGCGGGGACGATTCCTCCGGCCAAGGTTTTTGTGATCGGGGCTGGGGTGGCGGGGTTGCAGGCGATCGCTACCTGCAAGCGGCTGGGGGCGATCGTGGAGGCGTTTGATGTGCGGCCGGCGGTGAAGGAGCAGGTGGAGAGCCTGGGGGCCCGGTTTGCGGAGATGCCGCACGTGATGGACGAGGCGGAGGATGCCTCGGGGTATGCGAAGGAGGTCTCGGGAGACACGCATGCTTTGGAGCTGGAATTCATTGGGTCGAGGATGGCGAAGTGCGATGTGGTGATCACGACGGCGCTCATCCCGGGCAAGCCGGCGCCGACCTTGATTACGAAGGCGATGGTGCATCGGATGGCTCGGGGCTCGGTGATCGTGGACCTGGCGGCGACCAATGGGGGCAACTGCGAGGCGACTGTTCCGGGGCAGACCGTGGTGGAGGGCGGGGTGACGGTGGTGGGGTCGACCTCACTGCTTTCCGACATGGCGAGCGATGCGAGCAGGATGTACAGCCGCAACATCATGGAGTTCCTGCTGAACCTGGCGCCGGAAGGGGTGATGGGGCTGAATATGGAGGATCCGATTATTCACGACACTTTGGTGACGCGAGACGGGGCCGTGGTGCATGAGCCGACGAGGCTGCGGTTGGAGGGGAAGAGATGAGGGGGAGGGTGTTGGGTATTGGGTTTTGGGTGTTGGGCTTTCGGGCTCTCGTGCTTTTGAGTTCTGGGGTTGAAACACAAAGAACACGAAGAACCACAAAGACTCACAAAGGGGGACTCCTCACCACAGCGGCACAACGACCACAACGGGCCACAACGTTCGGATTCTTGCTTCCGACGATTTACGAATTATCGAGCGCCAGCGAGCTCCCGCATGAGCGCGGGAGCGCGACATCGGGACGATTTACGATTTACGCCTCCGGGTGGCCCGCATGATCGCTGTTGTTACGATCTTTATTCTCGCCATCTTTGTCGGGCTGGAGGTTATTTCCAAGGTTCCGATGACTTTGCACACGCCGCTGATGTCGGCTACCAATGCGATTCATGGCGTGGTGCTTGTGGGCGGGATCTTGGTGTTGGGACAGGCGCATTCCGTTGGGGGGATTGTGATTGGGGTTTTGGCGGTTTTGTTTGGGACGCTGAACGTGGTCGGGGGTTTTGTTGTTACCGACCGGATGTTGGAGATGTTTAAGAGCAAGCGGGGGAAGCGTTGAAGAGCGGCTCCGGGCTCTCGGCTTTGGGCTCTGGGCTTTGGGGGAGTTTCACGCAGAGGCGCAGAGGACGCGGAGACGCAGAGGGGAAATGTTCTTCGACCCCTTCAGGGTCGTTTTTGGCGGGTTGGCGGTCCGGGGGTGTCCGCTCCCTCTTACACTTCGTTTCAGAGTTCGCTACGACCCTTGGCTACTTTTTGGCAATCCCTTCGAGGTGTTTCTGTGATGCAGTTTCGCAATTCGATTCTCGGAGGGCGCGGAAGATTGCGGTTCAATGTCAAGGTCAACGCAGAAGTTCACCCGCCCCCGGCCCCTCCCGTCAAGGGAGGGGTGTGGGATTGGGGCGATCGAATTCTTGGCCGCTAAGCGACGAACTGGAAGCGAAATCTAAAGTTTTGGCGAGCTTAGCGGCCACGAATTCGATTCGCCAGGAGTCGGATGTTTTGAAGTCGGGAGTGTGCGGTTTGCCTGAGCGGACGGGCAGAGTCGTCAGGAGGGCCGCGTGAACCTGGCTGCTCTGAGCGATCTGGTTAATGTTGGCTATTTGTTGGCGGCCATAGGGTTCATCGTGGCGCTGAAGATGATGAACTCGCCGGCGACGGCGCGTAAGGGGAATTGGGTGGCGATGGGGGGGATGGCGGTTGCTTTGATCGCTACGCTTTTTCATCCGGACATTGTTCAGTCCTTGACGGGCACCGGCGCCGGTGTTGATGATGTCATGCGTGGGGAGACGATCCGGAACTACGTGCTCATCGCGGCGGTAATGCTGATCGGCGCAGTGGGTGGGATCGCTTCGGGGCGGAAGATCCAGATGACGGCGATTCCGCAGATGGTCGCGCTGTTGAACGGGTTGGGCGGTGGCGCGGTGGCGTTGATCGCGCTTTATGAATTCATTAACACCCCTGATCCGAGCAGGGTGCAGTCGGTTACCACGGTGCTTTCCGCGATCATTGGGTCGATGAGTTTCTCCGGGTCGTTGATCGCCTTTGGGAAGTTGCAGGAGCTGTTGCCGGGACGGCCGATTACGTTCAAGGGGCAGCAAGGCGTCAATATCCTCCTGTTTGTGATGGTTGCCGGGCTCGCGGCGGCGTTGATGTTCTTTGCGGCTTCGCCCGCAGTGTTCGCGGGGCTGTTGGTGGCCTCGTTGGTGCTCGGAGTATCCGGCGTCTTGCCGATTGGTGGAGCGGATATGCCGGTGGTCATCTCGCTCTTGAACTCGTTTACCGGCTGCTCGGCGGGATTGGCAGGGTTTGTTCTGCTCAACACGGCACTGTTGATTGGCGGCGGGCTGGTGGGGGCGAGTGGTTTGATCTTGACCTTGCTGATGTGCACGGCCATGAACCGTTCCTTGGGCAACGTGCTCTTTGGCGCGGTCGGGGCCGCGATCTCGACGGGGCCGAACGCGGCGCTGGCTGGGAAGCAGCCGAAGGCCTACTCGGTAGAGGACGCGGCGATCTTGCTATCCAATGCCAACTCGGTTGTGATTGTGCCGGGGTATGGGATGGCCGTGGCGCAGGCGCAGCATCAGGTGAAGGAGATGGCGGCCAAGCTGCAGGCCATGGGGATCGACGTGAAGTACGCGGTCCACCCTGTGGCGGGGCGTATGCCAGGGCACATGAACGTGCTTTTGGCAGAGGCGGATGTGCCGTACGAGCAGCTTTACGAGTTGGAGCAGATCAACCCGCTGTTCCCAGAGACTGACGTGGTGTTGGTGATCGGCGCGAATGACGTTGTGAACCCGGCGGCTCGGTACGACAAGACCTCACCGATCTATGGGATGCCAATTCTGGACGTGGACAAGGCACGGACGGTCATCGTGTCGAAGCGGTCCATGAACCCAGGGTTTGCAGGGGTTGAGAACGAGCTGTTCCTGAACGACAACACGGTGATGGTGTTTGGAAACGCGAAGACGACGATCTCGAAGATCACTGGGGCGCTCGACAGCTATTAGTCTGAGCGCTGACTGGGGATCGGGAATTTCCCCCGGAGGGCGCGGAGGATTTGTGGAGGAGCGCGGAGGGGAGTTCACGCAGAGGCGCAGAGGTCGCAGAGTTACCCAGAGGTTAGGTCTGCGGCGAACTGCACAGGTGATGTGAGCATGGGCCCGCTAGTTTTTTTTGGCCAGTAGGGTCTCCAGGGCTTTGTTGCGGTAGGTGAAGATTTTTTGGACTTGGGGGCCCACGAACAACTTGTTGATGAGGGGTTCTAAGGGGCCGCCGGGAGAGAGGTATTGGACTTGATCTTTCATGAGGACCCCGCCTTCTACCGTTTCGAAGGTGTGCGTGTGGACCCATTTTCGGTAGGGGCCTTTGATTTGGGAATCGCTGAATTGGTGGGGCGGGTCCCAGGTGTCGATTCTGGTTCGCCATCGGAAGGGGATTCCGAAGAGTTTTAGCTTGTAGTCGATCAGCGCGCCCGGCTTCATCTCGATGGGAAGCGGGGTGAGAATCTGGAAATGCAGCGACGGCGGAGTCAGGGCCTGAAGGTTCTTGGCGTTTGAGAAGAACTCGAATACGTAGTCGAGCGGGTAGGGAAGGAAGATCTGTTGCGTGAAAAGATGATCTTTGGATTCCGTGGATTTGGATAGGGCGGTCGTTTGCATCAGGCAGCTCACTTTCTAATCTGATTTAGCGCGGCTCTTAGGGCAGGTAGGTCCGCAATCGTCGTGCCGCCGATCTGTTTTATGGCCGACTTGTAGTGACGAGCGCCCCGGCCACCGATGAGGATCTGGATTGCAGGGTCCAGTTTTTTTCTGAGCTCTTTGAGTTCGATGGGTAGATCGAGATCGTCGAGGGGGAAGACAATGCTGAGAGCTACAGCGCGCGCCCCGGTTTGAGCAGCGGCGGCGGCAATCTCCCGGGCGGGAAGATTGGGGCCGAGATAGGTGACCTGCCAGCCGCTGACCGCGGCCAGGATCGCTACGATAAGGGCTCCAAGCTCATGAACCTGGTTCACGGGAGTGGTGACGAGGAGGCTGGGGGCGAGGGCCGGGGCGGCAATAGATTGCCTCACCCGCTCCAGATGCGTGCGCAAAGTGGCCGATGCGAGGTGCTCTTGGGCGATGCGGATTCCACGATTCTCCCAACCGCGATCCAGATGGGCGATGAAGGGCATCACGACATGGTCGATGAACCGGTCAACTCCGAGCGCGGCCGTGGACCTCGTGAGAGCAAACTCAAGCGTGGTGGCGTCCAAACGCTCCATCGCGGCGATGCACTCTTGGACCGCTGAATCCGGCCCTAGCGGCATGGGCTCGGTGACGGGCCGAGGCCGTTGCAGCTTCTCCAAGTCGGCGTCAGGGAGGTTTGCCACCTGGCTTATAGCATGGCCGGCGCCCACCGCTCCCTTCAGAAGGATAAGACGCTGGATGTCCGCCTCTTCGTAAAGTCTGCGGTTGGTGTCTGTTCGATTCGGGGTGAGGACCGCGTAGCGCTTTTCCCACGCTCGAATGGTATGGGGAGAAAGACCGCTGAGGGCCGCTACGACTTTAATGGAATGTTGGACAGACACCTGTTTGATTGTACCAGCGCTGTCTAATATATGTCCACCTCTGTTTTTCTGTACGGGACCCTGAATCCCGGGAACATTATTAGACAAATACTTGACAAACATTAGACGGACCGTCCAGAATAGTCTCGTTGCGAGATCGCTGGAGCGTTCCGCACAAGGAAAGGAAATATGAAAGCACTCGACGTTTTAACCAAGGTTCTACTTATCGTTGGCGGCCTGAACTGGGGTCTTGTTGGCGCGGCGAATTTTGATTTGGTGGCCGCAATCTTTGGAGCGCAGAGCTTGCTCGCACGGGTCGTTTACATGCTCGTGGGGCTATCGGCACTCTTCCAGGCGATCCGGATGTTCATGCCGGAGCCGAG
>JANYLD010000282.1 GCA_025363835.1 Armatimonadota bacterium | reverse complement strand
ATGGGTGTGTTCCAGTTGAATCGGTACGTTTCACCTTTCGGCGCTCGCGGGGAGATGAACTTTTGGTCACCCGTCTGCTGGTCGGTTCGAACAACCGAGCCGCCCTGGCTCTCAGAGTAAGCCACGCGCCAATTACTGGGATCCACCTGGCAGTAGAAGCCGTCTCCACCGCTTAGATTGTAAGAATCCTGGAAATCAACTCCGTTGTGCCGGGTCTGAGTCGGCGTCGCCCAGCAACCGTTGTCCTGCAGCCCGCCGTAGACCCAATAGGGCTTTCGCATGTCATAGGTGGCAATGTAGAACTGGCCCACGGGGAGATTGTTAACCATCCTCCAGCCCTTTCCCCGATCGTAAGTCTCACCAACGCCGCCATCTTCTCCAACGATGATGTGGTTGGAATCGCGTGGGTCGATCCACAAGGCGTGGTGGTCGACGTGGACAGTCTCGTGAAGCGTCCTAAAGGTTTTGCCCTGGTCATCCGTGTACAACGTGGAAACGCCCGGCACATAAATCCGATTGACGTCTAGCGGGTCGTAGCGGGGAATGCTGAAGTAGAACGGGCGAGGGTTGGTACCGTTGGTAAAAGTCCAAGTTCGGCCGTTGTCACGGCTGATATAAGTGCCCCCTCGAGGAAGCTCTGGCTGGACTTTGATTTTCTTCGTCGCCTTGGCTGCTTCGGCTTTCTTGGCTGCATTTGTGTCTTCTTTAGCCTGGTCCTTAGGATTTTTTTCGGCCGGCTGCATGGGCGGTGTTTGCTTGACGGCGTCTTTCTGAGGAGGGTTTTGAGGGGCCTGGGGAATCAGGTCGTGGTCTCCGTCATAGCCGGGCGTGTAGAGGTCACCGTCTTCATTCTGCTGGGCGGCCAAATCGGCGGCCGCGATGGAGGGGTCGGGCGATCGATATTCCACCGTAGCCACCATGATGTTGGAGTTCTTGCGGAAGAAATTAAGCCCAATGCGACCAAAGGGTCCTGGCGGAAGCCCCTTGGTGATCTTGTCCCAGTGGTTACCTCCGTCTGACGACCTCCACATGGCGCCTCCGGGGCCGCCGTTGACGAAGTCGTACGGCTTGCGAAGTCTTTGCCAAGTGGCGCACAGGAGCACGTTATGGTTATTCGGATCCATGACGAGGTCTCCGATGCCCGTTTTGTCGTCGACGTAGAGGATTTTCTTCCAGGTCTTGCCACCGTCCGTTGTCTTGTAGAGACCCCGGTCCTGGCTATAGCCCCAGAGGTCTCCAAGAGCGCCAACGTATACCGTGTTGTTATCGTTAGGGTCGATGACGATTCGGCTGATGTACTTGGTGGGCTCCAGACCCATGTGCTGCCAAGTGACGCCGCCATCGGTTGACTTATATGCGCCGTTGCCCCAGCCAACCGAGTTTCTGCTGCTCGGCTCGCCTGTGCCCAGCCAGACCAGGTTTGGATCCTTTTGGCTCACGGCAATGGAGCCGAGGGAGGCGATGCTCTCCTTGGTGAAGAGGGGCTTGAAGGTGGTGCCGTCGTTCTCCGTCTTCCAAACTCCGCCTTCTGCGGACGCCACGTAGTAAATTCGCGGCTCCTTCTCGTACACAGCGATATCGGCGATACGGCCACCCATGGTGGTAGGGCCGATGCATCGGGGCGTTAAGTTGGAGAGACTGGCAGCGACCGGGTCCACGGAAGAAGCGGTTGCGGGTGGAGTCGTCGGCTTTGCGGTCGTAGATGGAGTGGACTGAGCATTCACTGCAAGCGGCAATAGAAGGGTAAGAAGAAACGCTGGAGATCTCATAGGAATAGAGTCAAGCCCCCTGATATTCGTATCGTACCGGGAAGCGTGGCAAATGCGAACGGCTTGGGACTTCCGCTGGCGGTTTTGGCGCTTCCCTCCCTTTCCGGGAGGTGAGAGATGGAGCGCTAGTGGCGGTCTTAGAAAGCGAGGGTGAAGACGTGGACGTCTTACCTAAGGTGCAGACTTGGAGGTCCGCGCTCCTAACTTGGCATCTATCCACGGTTTGGTGCGAAGCTAGGAGCGCGGTCCTCCAGGTCTGCACCTTAGGTAAGACGTCCACGTCTTCACCCTTCCGCCTCATTCAAAGAGAATTCTCTTGGAGGCGACCCGCGAGTCAAGGATGACAAACTAGAAAAAATGCGCCGAATCTCACAGCCAACTGCAGATCCGCAACCTATTCTCTTCACCTCATCGGCTGACTTTCGCGATTGGCTCAATTCAAATCAAGCGGACTCTCCCGGCATCTGGCTGAAGATGGCAAAGAAGGGAGCGCCGGAGCCCACGATCACGTACAAGGAGGCGCTCGACCAGGCGCTCTGCTTCGGCTGGATTGACGGGCAGAGGAAGCCCATGGACGCTCACTATTGGATACAGAAATTTACACCAAGGCGACCGAAGAGCGGATGGTCTAAGGTCAATACGCAACATGCCGCCCGGCTGATCAAGTCTGGCGAGATGACAGCAGCCGGACTAAAGGCGATTGAGGAGGCGAAGGCCGACGGGCGTTGGCAAGCGGCGTACGACTCGCCGGCAACTGCGACTCCTCCCCAGGAATTCTTGGACTCGCTTAACAAGAACAACAAAGCCAAGGCCTTCTACGAGACTCTCAACAAAGCAAACGTCTACGCCATCCTCTACCGCATTCAAACGGCGAAGAAGGCGGAAACGAAGGCGAAGAGAATTCAGCAGTACATCGAGATGCTGGAAAGGCACGAGAAGTTTCATCCTTAGGGATGGGGTAGTGGGTCACTTTGCCACGCTTGAGCGGTCAAGCATAGTGTAGGAGGAACTATAAAGCAGCGTAGTATTTCTTCTTGTCCGCGTCCGATAGAACATCGAAGCCATATCTCGCGACGGAAACGATGTCGGCAAACGCTTGGTCCTTTTCTTTCGGGTCGTCCCAAATCTGAGCGCGAGCAGCTATGGCATGAATGAGATCGAGAGCGTTCTTGGCTTGGTCCATAGCAACCATAATAGCGAACCGTGCGTATAATTGGGTTATGCCAAAGCGCTCAAGCAAGGAAGATGTAAACGAAGCCGCCTTTCGGGTGGCCCAAGAGGCGACGAATGACGAGCCCGACAAGAATCCTGCCGCCGTCCAGTTGGGCCGCCTGGGAGGTCTGAAAGGTGGCAAGGCGAGAGCGGCACTTTTAACCCCAGAGCGGCGATCAGAAATAGCAGCTAAGGCGGCTAAAGCTCGCTGGAGTAAGAAGCAGTGACCGCCCTCGTCGCGGTGCTAAATCCGCAAGGAGTCGCTCTGGCGGCTGATAGTGCGGCAACCTTAGAAGGACCGAACACCTCCAAGGTTTACAACACAGCCAACAAACTCTTTGCGCTCTCCAAGCACCATCCCGTTGGAATAATGATTTATTCAAGCATCGACGTAATGGGGCTACCGGCGGAAACCGCCATAAAGGTGTACAGGGAACGTTTAGGGGCGTCTCAGCATCCGACGATAGAAGCATACGCCGCAGACTTTAGAAGCTTCCTAGAGTGCAACAAGGAGTTGTTTCCCGAGGACGCTAGGCAGCGGGCGTGTGATCGCGTTGCGTATGAATATGCTCGGTGCATATCGGACTTCTTTCAAACAGAGGTGGGCCGCCTGCTGGATTCCGCGCATACACCGCAAGACTGTATCGAAAGACGCAAGGAGATTCTCTCCAACGCCAGAAAAACCCTGGAGGAAAAGACCAAGCCGATTGCCAAAGTTCCAAAGATTGCTAAGGGATACATAGAAAAGCTGTTGCTGGAGTTTGTGGGCCCACAGTTAAGAGAGGATTTATGGGATGTCAACTGGCCGTTGAGTGAGGAGGAGGACAAAGACATTACCTGGATTCTTGACGCCTGTATGTTCCGAGACTTCAAGGAAAGCGTTGAGCCAGAGGATAAGACAATTGAACTCGACAGAACCCACACACTGGAGTCAAGCGAGACGGGATTCGTGCTAGCCGGGTTTGGTGAGACGGAGTTTCTGCCAGCCATTGACGGGTTCGAAATTGCATTTTCGTATGAAGGGTTTACCCGTTACAAGAACCCCTATGGCATGCCAGAGAAAATCGCAGGCACCAATAGAGCTATTGTGGTGCCGTTCGCGCAATCTGACATGGTGTATTCCTTTATGGAAGGGAAAAACCGCGACTTCAACCAGGTTCTATTCGATGGCCTAAAAGACTTTTTTTTGATGCATGCGCGCAATGTAACGAAGATCCCAGGAATGACTGAAGCCCAGCAGAGTGCTTACCTAAAGAACCTCTGGCATCTCAGAGAATCGTGCGCGGATCATTTCAATGGTATTTTGCGGAGTTGGCGAGAGGGCCAAATTCAGCCGACTCTTGATGCCATCGAACACTTGCCAAAATCCGAGCTGGCGACCATAGCCGAAGCATTAGTTAACCTCACTATCCATAAAAGACGAACATCAAATGCACTAGAAACAGTTGGACCGCCTGTTGACGTAGCCGTCATAAGCAAAGGTGACGGCTTAATCTGGATTAACCGGAAACATTACTTCAAGCCGGAGTTGAATCCACATTTCTTTGCGAATTACTATCAAAGGAGTATCCCAAAATGAACCATCGACAAGGAACTAACGTTAAGCCCGGTCTGCGGCGGGGACCCCAAAGGCGTCACAGTCTTACCAAAGAGGAAAGGCAGATACCGAGAATCTACTATCAATTCCAAATCAAGCATCAGAGCTTCGAAGACTTCTTGAGGGAGGTTAACCTAGAAAACGACCAAAAGACTTGACATGCTTAAGCGCTCAAGCATATACTAGTCATGTGAATCAACTCTCTACCGCGTCCCGTTCGGCAATCATCCGTTGTCTGGTTGAGGGAAACTCCGTCCGGGCAACCTGCCGAATGACGGGAGCCGCCAAGAACACCGTCGTAAAGCTTCTCGCACAGGTCGGTAAAGCCTGTGCCGAGTATCAAGCCGAGAACCTTCGGAATCTCAACAGCCGAGTGATACAGGTTGATGAAATCTGGAGCTTTGTCGGCTGCAAGGAGAAGGGCAAAGCCCAGGGCAAGCAAGGGCACGGCGACGTTTGGACATGGGTTGCAATCGACGCCAATACCAAGCTAGTTATTACTTGGTATGTCGGGCTTCGCGATGAAGATTCTTGCCTTGATTTCATGCTTGACTTAGCTGACCGGTTGCCAAACCGCGTTCAGCTTACGAGCGACGGATTCAAGCTCTACAGAGCCGCTGTGGGGCGGGCGTTCGGAACCGACATTGACTACGGAATGCTGGTCAAGACCTACGGAAGCGACCCGCTGAACGAGAAGCGGTACAGCCCTGCGGTGTGTCTCTCTGCGAAGCCCAAGAGAGTGTTTGGCGACCCGATGGAGAGCCGAATAAGCACCAGCTATGTTGAGCGGCAGAACTTAACGATGCGGATGGGAATGCGGCGATTCACCCGCCTCACCAACGCGTTCAGTAAGAAGCTTGAGAATCACGAAGCGGCGATTGCCCTTCACTTCATGTACATCAACTTCGTTCGGATTCATCAGACGCTAGGAACGACCCCGGCGGTCGCAAGTGGTGTATCTGACACTATCTGGACGATAGACGATATTTGCGGGTTGCTTTCAAAGTGACCCACTACCCGGAACTGGAATACGGGAGTGAGGATTACAAAGAATCCTTGCGCTCCATCGGTCCCGCAATCAAACACCACCAGAGCGCGAACAGCCACCATCCAGAGTTCTACCCAAGCGGCATCGACGGCATGACGCTGCCGGACCTAATGGAAATGTTATGCGACTGGAAGGCAGCGGGCGAGCGACACAACACAGGCAACATCCGCGCTTCCTTGGAGCACAACAGGGAGCGTTTCAAGATCAGCGATCAGCTTTACGCAGTGCTAGAAAATACGGCCATCGAGATGGGATGGATGGAGCGAACTATTGGTAGTGGGTCCGTTTGAATTAAGGAGATAAGAGAAGTTGCGTCTGGCCCAAATTGCGAAAGCGGGTTGGGTGGCGAAGCTGTGCCTGCTAGGTGGCGTGATTGTGGCCCTTTGCGCGAATGGCAATCAGTTTGTCCCCTACATGGACCCAATACATGCCAACCCGCGTTTCTTGAGGTTGCTGGAAAACATCCTCATAGTGAACGACACTGCTTATCGTAAGAACCTCGCCGAGATGCAGGAGCTTATGGCGGTCCTCTTTAGTGAGGGTGAACGGTCGATGCTCGATGGCCGTTTGGGATGGCATGATGGGATAGTTGCTTGCAGCCTCAGGGATAAGGGTGATGTGGTCCGTTTCGGGCAAATCTTCCCAATGGGCTGGCCCCACATAACAATTAGTCATCACCTGCAAAACTTTGGCTGGTGTGCCTCCGACATTTGTGATCTTGAACTCAATGAGCGAGTCTGGGTTCGTAGGGAAAACTCTGAACTCAGAAAGCTGCAAGTAAGCCCGTCTGCCGAACTCCATATCCATACTAGCGACCTCGGCGGCTCGCTCGGCAGCCTTTGCAGCTTTCCTAGTGACCCAAAAGAGAAAGAGGCTGGCCATGGTTCCAAAGGCTCCGCAGACGCCGATAACCTTCGTCCAAGTGGCGATGGTGGCATTGGGGTCCTCGAAGATCGGGGCGTTAGAACCTTGGCCCTGATGCTGGCCTTTTACATCGGCGGCGTTTACACCATTACTCGCGCCCAAAGATGGAAACGGGGTGCTTGGATTCTGGTTGCCCTGTGTGGAGCGTGTGCCGTTGCCTCCATGCTGCAATTGTGTTTGAACGGTTGAAAGTGTGGTGAGTAGGAACATCGCAATCAAAATTGCTATGGATGCAAGCTGGTTTTGCGACTTCACGGCAACCATTATGCTTGCTTAGGAATCCAAACAGCGTAGAATAGCGTTATGAGCAAGAGACCAGCGAGAGACCCGAACGTAGCTGCGTTCAACGTCTTGCAACAGATCACAGGTGAGCACTTGACGCCAAAGAAGCGGCGGGCCAAAGCTGGGGCAGCTGCAAGGCATGACGCTTTAACACCAGAGAGACGGTCTGAGATAGCCAAGAAAGCGGCGGCGGCAAGATGGAACAAGAATAGGTAAGCGGGCAAGCATTTTGGTCCTTAAATCTGGAATGCTTGTAAAGTGCCTCATGAACCGCAGGACATTAAGACCGAACTAGATGCTGTCAGCATCATTTACGATGGCTTAGACGCCGAGCAAGGGGCCATGGATATGGTCTCGCTTGCGAGGTCGCTTGACGGTTATGCGAGAATCTTAGCCACAGCGTCTACATTTGCTGTATCATTTGTCTACCAAAAGCATTTCGACGCAATGCCTGTGCGGGTTACTGTCGAAACGCCGGAGCATGGCAGCTTTAAGCTCGCGGCAATTGTTAAGTGGGTTGGCGAATCAAAACTGTTTGATGAGCCGAAGGAGTTATTCAAACGAGTTCTCGAATGGCTCATGGCGAGGCTGTCCGGAAAGACAAAGGAGCAGACGGAGTCAATGGAGCGGATTGTTATGGCACTCATTGAGCAGTCAGGGCGCGACAAGAATGAGATGTTCGCATTGATGAACAAGATGGTAGATGGCCTGCAAAATGCAGCCAAAAACGCTGTCGCTCCTGTGGGCGAAACATGCTCAACTGCCCGCGTAACTGTCAACGGTCCTTGATGGGCAAGTGCCATCGCATAGGGGTTATCCGGCGCGGACACGACGGGATCAGCAATTCGAGCTTTGGTCCGCCGTTGCTCGTTTTCGCCGAATGACACCTTGGCGGCTCCAGTCTCAACATCTAGTTCGGATATATAAACAACAAAGCTCTGTGCCGGTTGAATTGCCGGACGTACACGCTCACTTATTGCGGCCTTATCCGTTTCGTCCCAGGTGACGATTGCATCCCCTCCGACTGTTACGCGGGCAGTTGAGCATGTTTCGCCCACAGGAGCGACAGCGTTTTTGGCTGCATTTTGCAGGCCATCTACCATCTTGTTCATCAATGC
>JANYLD010000267.1 GCA_025363835.1 Armatimonadota bacterium | reverse complement strand
ACAAGAGATCGTCGTATGAATCCTTAAAAGTTTCTGGGTCCTGCTCGTACCGGGAATACAGCCCAAGGCCAAACAACAACCCGAACATGTAAGGGAAGTTGTAGAAAGAGCGGCCGCTGGAGTAGTAGTGGGGTTTCACTGCCCACATGTAAGGGTGCAGAAACTCGGGATCGAGGCCCTCCCCATACGTCTGGCGCTGGGAATCCAGCATCAACTCACAGAGCTCAGCAGGCGACAGATCTCGGGCCGCCCGCTTTTGAAAGACAGACTGTTCAAACAGGAATCGGCTGGTGACATCAACTACAACCTGGCAATAGCCCTGGAGCATGCCTTCCAGGATTCCGATCTGCTCGCTGGCCGGCGCCTGCCCCAAATAAACGCGTTTTATGATCGTCTCGCAGAAGATGCTGGCCGTTTCGGCTAACGTCATGGGCGTCTCTTTCTGCATCGGGGTCCGGCCGGCCAGGCAAAGATTGTGATAGCCGTGACCGAGTTCGTGGGCCAGAGTCATGACCGAGCCGAAGGAGGTCTTGTAGTTCATCATGATCCGGGATTCCTCGTTACGGAATCCGGAACAATAGGCGCCGTCTCGCTTGCCCAGCCGAGGCTCTGCGTCGATCCATTTCTCCCGGAACGCTCGAGCGGCAAAGTCGCCCATCTTTGGCGAGAACGCACGGAACTGTTCTTCCACAAAAACTTCGGCTTTATCGTAGGGCCAGTCTCCTCCGCCTTCGCCGTCAAGCGGGGCAAAGAGGTCGAAGAAGGCAAGATGCTCGGTACCGAGCGCTTTGGCCTTTGCTTTAAGATAGCTTCGGAAGTCTGGAAAAGACTCGCGGGCCGCGGTAAGCATTGCATCTAGAGTCGCCTGATCGATGTTTGCGAAGAAGAGGGCGTTCTCCAGGGGGGAGGCCCAACCTCTCCGCTTGGCCAATACGCCCACTTGCCCCTTGATGCCATTCATCGAGGCGGCGACGGGAACTTCAACCTGCTTCCAAGCTGCCAACTCCGCTTGATAAGCTGCTCTGCGGACTTCCCGGCTAGGGTCGTAGGCCAGGTTGCGAACCGCACTCATTCCCAGGGATTTCTCGCCGTCTGGCAGCGGAACTTTGACCGTCATCTGGCTGCTGACATTGCCCTGCAAGCGGCCCCAGGAAAGACCACCGCTCGGATTCAGGTCGGCGGCCAGAGCCTCCTCCGAGGGACTCATCAGATGTTCGGCGACGACCTTGTTGCGGCGTAAGTAAAAGGCGTGGTCTGTGGCGACCTTGGAGTTGGCGATGATGGCCTCCACGTCCTGCTTGCCGAGCCAGGCGGTAAAGCGCGTGCCGAGCTTTGAAAGCTCTGTCGTCAGGGTGTCGAATTCGCTGTCCTTGGCTTTAGCTGCGTCGTCGAAAGAATCTGTGGTGACAAGCGCGCCGAGATAGGCTTGGATCACGCGAACCTTTTCGCGCAGGGAGTTCATGGATGCGGCCATGGCTTCAAATTGGGCGATCTGATTTCCACCCGAGCCCTCTGCCTCTTGCATCATCTCCGCGAAGTCCGCCACGTTGCGGCGGACGTCTTCAATCGCGTCATCGAACTCCGGCGAGTTGAGAGCAGGGAAGAAGGGAGTGAGGTCCCAGCGGGGCATTTGGGATACAGCGGCCATGACGGCTTGTAGTTTGGCTTATCGGGCGGGGCTGTAAATGGTAAATCGTAAATCCCTCGGGAGGGAAATAGGACGTATAGGACCTCTAGGACATGTACGGCAGTCCGACTCGGTCAATTTGCGCATTACCGCATGACGCTTTGCAGTAAAGCCTCAGCCCTGAGTTTCTTTCCCGACTCGCACCGGAAGGGTCCTGCTCCAACGAGGAGGGGGCCACCAGATGACTTCTGCTCTTCCCACAATGCTGTCCCGAGGCACAAGCCCCCAGCCGCGGCCGTCGTAAGATTCGTTTCGATTGTCGCCCATCATAAGGAAGTAGCCGTCTGGAACTTTGGCGGGAGGCGCGTCGAGCAAGTACTGCATCCGCGTTGTTTCCTCGGGGGTCATATTCGACACGTCCAGCCAACTGTGTTCTTCCACGGCAGACTTCGATTGCTGATCCATGTAGTTTGGATCGAAACCGATAGCGTATGCCTTCGCGTTTGGCCACATACCTCCGTGATTTGCAAGTGAGCCAGTGGACGATCGCTCATAGTAGACGGGGATGTAACGCCCGTTCCAGGGCTGGTAAGGCCCTACGTAGTGGACTAGCTTCCAATCGTTGTTCACGTACTGATTTGCGGGGCTTAAATACGGCTCCGAAAGCACCACGCCATTCCTAAGAACATGGCCGTCCTTGACCTCGACAACGTCTCCCGGCTTGCCCATCAGCCGCTTGATGAAGTCCACGTCTGTCTGATTCGCGTCAAGGGCTTCGACGGGCGGCTTAAAGACGATAATGTCTCCGCGTTTCGGCTCGGTGTAGCGGTAGATGGCCTTGTTTGCGATGATGAAGTCGTTGATTTGCAGGGTTTCCAGCATGGAGCCGGATGGGATAAGGAATGTCTGCACCGCGAACGGGCGGATGAGCATGAAGACGACGACGCCGGCATAGATGATGGCGTCGAAGATCTCGTTCAGAAATTTGACAGAGCCGTAGATGCCGACGCGGCGATGGGCCTCGGTCTTGGAGAGGTACGGATAGGTTGCCATCCGGGCAACGGTGCAGACGGCGACAAAGATCAGGACGTGGCTCAGCGGCGTTCGAGCAAGCTGATCAAACAGCTGCTGGAACTGGCTTGGACCAGACTCGGCCTGTGCGAGAAGCGGAATCACGCTTTAGCGGCGCTCTTTGATTCGGGCGTCCTTGCCAACCTTATCTCGAAGGTAGTAAAGCTTTGCCCGCCGGACGTCGCCTTTTCGAATAACCTCGAATTTGGCTACGTTAGGTGAATGCAGAGGGAACGTTCGCTCGACCCCCACACCGCTGCTCATCTTTCTGAGAGTAATCGTCTTGGCGACACCGCCGTTCTTAACCGCGAGGCAGACTCCCTCGAACAACTGGATGCGCTCTTTGCCCGCTTCGCGGACCTTAACGTGCGCTCGCACAGTGTCACCCGGCCGGATCTCCGGAAGATCCGTCTTCCGTCCGACAAGTGATACGCTTTCTAAAATCGCTGCTTTCGACATCTTTCTTTCCTAACCTGGCGCCGATTCCGGCTGTTCCCACGCACGCTGGTGCTTCAGTCAAACTGCTCCGCGCGGCGATGAATAATACCCAATCGTTCCCCTCTCCTGGTGAGGAAGGAGCAGGGTGAGGGGCAAAGGGGCGGGGGTCCGCGGGCTACTGAGTTGATGCGAGCGACCGATCTGATAAGGGAGGCCCCTCAATTCAGTACGGCCTTAGCGACAGACTCAAAAGCTTGACCCGCTCGTTCCATCTTCTCGTCGTCGATGTCCGCATGGAAAATGAGCCGCATCCGGTTAGGCCCCACCGCCCCGCTCCAGATACCCATCGCATGCAACCGGTCAACCCAGGGCTGGGCGGGACCTACGGTCCAAATGAGCAAGATAGATCG
>JANYLD010000253.1 GCA_025363835.1 Armatimonadota bacterium | reverse complement strand
TCATTGCAGTAAAATCCTAGGGCGAGTAGCTTGGCCAAGACTAGTAAGCAGGCAACATGAAGATTTCAGTAGTGTTCTCATGAGGATTGCGTGATGAGGTATAACTATGAAATCCCCCCTGTGAAAAGAAACTATACGCATCTGGCACAGGAAGCACTATCAACGGTTCTACCCCTTGAATTCGTGCGACAGACTTGCGATGACTTTATCGCACTTCGTCGGGGAAGAGGCTTCTTAGGCGAAAACGAACTTATAGGTGGTTCTGCAACGATAGGAAGCCACTCGGTGTTCGCCTTGCTTTATTGCAAGAATGAGCACAGTGGTAATAGCCGTTCTTCTGCACCGGCTAGCGCAAGATTGAGCGGATATCGGACAGCTCAACATCTTATGGGGCTCGCTCAAAAATTTAACCGTCCTGTTGTTGTATTTACTACTTCCCAAACGTCATTGCAGGATGCGTGTTTTGCTGAACCTCACGAAGCACTGGGCTTTAGCAATCACATACTTTCTCAATGTCACCTTGAAGTACCGATAATCCTGGCAGTCCTTAGTAGGTGGAGCTCCGGTGATATCTTTGCTGCTTGGCGCGCCGACAAGATTCTCGCATTGGAACAGACTCAGTTCTCAATGACCGTTCTTGATCAAGAAAAAAGCATTCGTGTCCAAGCAGGAGCAAAATATTTACTCCACCAAGGTATTATTGATCAGACAGTCCCTGGGCCATCCGGTGGAATGTATGATTCGCAGGTGACGATGCCCAAGCCCAAGCGGTTAAGAGCCGCTCTTAGTAAGATGCTGGACGAAGTGTCTCATGTTTCGCCCAAAGAATTGATGATTCGGCGGAAAGAAAAAATAGAACGAATTTCAGAAATTGCATCGAGGACATTCAGCCTGGAAAAGGGAGGGTGTGCCAGGCTTAGTTGAATATTGACGCGGCCCCGGTGTGGTGCAGTGATCGTTGGCGCACCAAGCAGCGGCGGCTCACCAGACCGGCGCAGCCCCTCGGCGTGCTCCCACACCCGAACGCTGTCTGAGCCTTGGACTTCATGAGCAATACCCTGTACGGCGGACGACGATTTCGGACGTGCAACATTCTGAATGAATGCGTGCGGGAAGTCTGGGCCATTGAGGTGGACACGTCCATGCTCGCGAAACGCGTCCTGCGGGTGTGCAACTCGACTTCATTCGACCGGGCAAACCGGTGGAGTACGCCTTCATTGAATCGTTTAACGGACGCTTGCGAGACGAGTGTGTAAACGTACATCAGTTCACCTCGATGGCCGAGGCCCAACACATCATCGAAGCCTGGCGGCTCGACTACAATCAGCGCGCCCGCACAGCTCACTCGGGCACCTGACCCCGAACGAGTTTGTCGCACAACGTCAGGGTGAACAGACCGCCGAAGAGGTCCCCTGCTCTCGTTAAGAGCTGTCTCAGAACGGGGCCAACGTCAACTGCTGGAAGTTCTCCTTTGATACTGTCTCCTTGACGGGGAAGCTTACGATCCCACCCGATCGCCAGTTCCATGGACGGACCGTGCCCGCTGCGCCACGCAGTCGCCTCCGGCGAGCCTGTCGGTGGCCGAGCGGATGCGTCGTACACTGCGGACCAAGTGGGGCCGTGCGCGGTACGCCAAACGGAAGACCATCGTGGAGCCGGTCTTTGGGCAGATCAAGCAGGAGTGAGGCTTCCGCCCGTTCTTGTTGCGCGAGATGCGCAAGGTCCGTGGGGAATGGGCGCTCATCTGTACCACGCACAATGTCCTCAAGCTCTGGACCGCCTTCCGGCATCGACGACGACATCCGGGGGATGGGCTGCGGACGTTGGGGGGCAGCAAGAAGGCAACGCGGAGAGCCCAGAGATAGGGGAATCCGACAGGACTCCCCAGCTCGCCCCTCACCAAACACTCGATCAACAACGAGGATCATGGCTCAGGTCCCTCAATGTCGGACAGGCTCTAGTGATTCACAACCCGCCCACGATCCGATTCTCATACCCAATATAGGCACTCACAGCTGGATGAGCAGGGCGCGGGATGGGGCAACGCTCTTCGAGCGGGACAGGATCTGTATGGTTCTTCTTCGGATTCTACACTCAACATTTTCAAGCAACCACACCATCGTTAAATTACATAAATAAATGAATGAGTTACTACGTGGCTCCTTGGCACATGCTTTGCTCAAGGGTTCAATCATGTTCTTCTTCTTGCCCAGCATCACGCACGAAGTAGATCGAATCTAAATCAACACAACCTTACCCGCGTCTCTTCTATGGAGCAGCACATGAGCGATTTGACCAAGCAACAGTTCTTCTCGCGGACTGGAGTCACCGAGACCGCTTGCCTACCGCTACGCCTGACCGCCAGCGTTGCGGGCCTTCTTCTTACGATGATGCCTAGTGTGGTTTTCCGATCCTGTGAGTCTAACCAAATGAGTGTGCTACTGCCCTCGCTACGCACGTGGCTTCGACGATGTGTGTTGACCTTCTTGTTCTGTGCCACTCCCTTGACCGTGTGGGCTATGATGCCAACGTATGATTGTATCGTCTCGTGGCATCCCGTTACGACCGACATCTACAACCTGCCGACATCCATTCAGGGATACAAAGTCTACGTGGCTCCTGTTGCCGCGACGCTTCAATGGAGTCTGCCCGTTGTGGTACCTCCCTCAACGACTCCACAAACGTCTTGCAAAGCTCTGGGACTGAATCACGCTGGTAGCTACGCCCTGTCGGTAGCGGCCTACAACGCTGCTTTTGAGAGTCCCTTCTCACAGATCGCAAAAGTTTCGTTGCCGATCAATCATTTTCTGGACGTCGCTGGTGCTCCGAACCTTCCGCTCCACGGGACCACCACCCCGGTGACGGTGTGGATAACCGGCGCAACTCCCACGAAGGTGCAGTTATCGCGGGATGGCTCGCTTCCTTTCGCCACCTGGCCCTCGGACACGTTTTTTACGTGGTCGTCGCCAAACGGTCGATCGCTGACAGGGCACTGGTGCATCACGAGTTCTTGCTGGGGTGGAGTCGGCGGCCCTCACATCCTGAACGTCGTGGCGACCTATGCCACCGGAGCGACAGCCACAGATGCAGTCACGCTCAACGTGGCTGATTCAGCGTCTTCACCTCCATTGTCCCTGGCGGTCACTGGTGCCCCGAACCTCCCGCTCAACGGGACCACCACCCCGGTGACGGTGTGGATAACCGGCGCAACTCCCACGAAGGTGCAGTTATCGCGGGATGGCTCGCTTCCTTTCGCCACGTGGCCCTCGGACACGTTTTTTACGATGTCGGCGGACAGCCGATCGCTGACAGGGAACTGGTGTATCACGAGTGCTTGCTGGGGTGGAGTCGGCGGCCCTCACATCCTGAACGTCGTGGCAACCTATGCCACCGGAGCGACAGCCACAGCGGCAGTCACGCTCAACGTGGCTAATTGAGGGTCTTCACCTCCATAACCCGCGCATACTCCGTCGAGCCTCCCTGCAACCGTTCACCTGCAAGCAGGCCCCAGACCAGTTCTGCCCCGCTCGCTATCGCCCTAGCGGCCACCTCAAACTTCTCCACCCGCGGTGGCGGGACGGAGGAACTGTATTCGACTGTAGCGCGATTTGCGACCCGCGCCGCGGCTTCCTTCAGACGTCCGCTCTTGGCCTTTGCCGATTGCCCTGGTGAGGTGTCAGAGGAGCACACCGTGCTTTCGGTTGAGCGGAGTGGGTGTTGCTCACATCATGGTGGGGTGTGCGGCTGCGAAAAGGGACAGGCCCTCTGTTGCAATGGACGATTGCGCCCCTCGTGTGGTTGCGACTGATGACACACTAGAGCCTCTCATTGTACTCCTAGAAGGCTGCGGAAAAACCATTT
>JANYLD010000241.1 GCA_025363835.1 Armatimonadota bacterium | reverse complement strand
CGATCTCATAGTGCTCTACTTTTTGGGCGAGGGCGATGAGTTCTGCGTCGGTGCAGGCGCTGGGCTTTAGGCCTTTGGCGTGCTCGTCGGCTTCCTCAATGAGGCCTTGCATCGCTTTGCAGACCATGCCGCTTGGCTTGAATCCGAGGGTCTCGGCGGCCTGTTCGATGCGGCGGGCGTGGCCTTCGGTTTGCTGGAGGTGGTTTTCGAATCCCTCTTTGAGTTGGGGGTCCTTGGCGAGTTTGGCCATCTTGGGGAGGGCTTTGATCAGTTGCTTTTCGGCGTTGTAGGCGTCTTTAATTCCGTCTTCGAACATCTCGTGAAATGTGGGCATTCGTTCTCTCTCCTTTGAGTGAAAAATAAACCTCGCGCTTTAGGGGCGCGGGGGATTCTGTTTTTGGGACGCATGCAGGGCGAGCGGGTGTTCCTTGCCTTTTGGGGCGTTTTGTGGCTGTTATTTCTTGCTCCTCTAGGCGCGCGGCAGTTCGGAGGTCTAAAAGGCAACCACAGAGGCTCGGAAGTCTCATTGAGTTTCACGGTGGTGAGTTGCGGTGGTTTAGAGTTCAGTCAAGCAAGGCAAAATGCAAAGCCTCAGCGGGGACAGGCGCCAACAGCGCAATTTTGAGCCTGCACTCCCTCCCGGTTCGGGGACTCATCGACCTCCCCCGCAGCCACATCATTCCGAGTGGTTTGGGAGCATCGAGAGCTGCAGGGGAGGTGTCTTATGTTGCTTGCTTTTCCGGTGGTCTTCGCAATTTCGCCTTCGCAACCTCCTTCGCTAAAGCTACGGCGGTCAGGGACTTCGGCGAAATTGCTACGACACACCAACCTTCGCCGGGCTACGGCGGGCAAGCCGGCCACCTTCTTCTGACCCCTCCGGGGTCACTTGGCCTTACCTTTACTTTATCCCTGGGCAACCCCGCAAGACAGAAGTCACTGTAGAGGATGCTTGAAGGGGCTTCCTCTTTACGCGTCCGCATAGCGCGCGAGTAGCGCCATCCAAGTCCCAGTCTGAATCGCGTCCCTTATTTCGTCCATCAGCCTTGCGTAAAATGCGAGGTTATGGAGGGTGGCTAGTCTGGCGCCGAGCGGCTCGTTGGTTTTGAAGAGGTGGCGGAGGTAGGCGGCGGAGTAGCGTTGGGTTTGGGGGAAGAGGCTTTGGGGGTCGGGTGGGGTGGGTTGTTCGGCGTAGTGGGCGGCGGCGATGTTGATGCGGCCGTTCATGGTGTAGAGGCAGCGGTGGCGGGCCATGCGGGTGGGGAGGACGCAATCGAAGATGTCGATGCCGCAGGCGACGGCGTGGATGATGTCTTGGGGGTGGCCGACGCCCATGAGGTAGCGGGGCTTGTCTTTGGGGAGGAGCGGCGCGGTGTATTGGACGACGGGATGCTGCATCTCGGTGGGCTCGCCGACGCTGACGCCGCCGATGGCGAAGCCGTCGAAGGGGTGGGCAGTGATGGTACCGGCGGACTCGGCTCGGAGGTCCTCGTGGACGCCGCCTTGAACGATGCCGAAGATGGACTGGGTGGCTCGAGCGGCTTCTAGGTTCCTGGGGGCCCAGAGGTGAGTGAGGCGTATGGCCTCGGCGGCTTCTTCTTTGGTGCAGGGGTAGGGCGGGCAGACGTCGAGGGCCATGCTGATGTCGACTCCGAGCTGGCCTTGGATTTGGATCGATTTCTCCGGACTGAGAAAGTGCTCGGTGCCGTCCAGATGCGACTTAAATTTGACGCCTTCCTCGGTGATCTGGCGCATGTTGCTCAGGGACATGACTTGGAAGCCGCCGCTGTCGGTGAGGATGCTTTGCGGCCAGGACATGAAGTTGTGGAGGCCACCTTGGCGCTCGATGAGTTCGCTGCCGGGGCGGAGCCAGAGGTGATAAGTGTTGCTAAGGACGAGTTGGAAGCCGAGGCCCTCCAGGTCTTCTGAGCCGACGGTCTTGACGGTGGCTTGGGTGCCGACGGGCATGAAGGCGGGGGTTTCAACGATGCCGTGAGGAGTGTGGAGGCGGCCTCGGCGCGCATCGGTGTGGGGGCATGTGCCCAGGAGCTCGTAGCGGACTTGTCCGGGCATTCCTTTTTGATTATGTGATGAAGTGATGATGTGATGATGTGAAGCGGGATTTCGGATTTGGATGGCATGCCTGGCTGGTCTATGGAGATCACCCACCTTCTGTCCCTGCCGTAAAGGGAGGGATGGGGGACATGGGAGATGACCGACGCGCGGGAA
>JANYLD010000227.1 GCA_025363835.1 Armatimonadota bacterium | reverse complement strand
TCATCCTGCAACCTGGTCCGCCCCGATTTTATCGGGGCTCTTCTGAAAAGGCCAGACTGAAGTCTGCGGACCGGGTTGTAGGATGAATCCCGCGCTCCCTTTGGCTCGCTCACCTTTGCATGCATTTGAGCCCATACTAGGGCATGATGGTTGCAGCTACCGCGTTGGTATTTTCCTTCTTTTTGGGTAGTCAGACGGACAGATCTGCAAGCTATATCGACTCACAAAAGAAGTGGCGCGCGGATTACGAGAAGAGCTTGCTGGAGCCGGAAGGGTGGCTGAGCGTGGCTGGCCTCTTTTGGCTTAAGCCAGGAGCCAATGCCGTCGGCTCGGACCCTGATTCGGCCGTTGTCTTGCCACGCTATGCGTCTCCATTCCAGGCTGGCGTCTTCAATTTGAACGGCGGAAAGGTGACCCTCAGTGTGGTTCCTGGAGTTGATCTTAAAGTCAACGGGAATGGTCTGACGGACGCTCCTCTGCAGAGCGACGCGACCGGCCATCCAGACCAGATGAGCATTGGAGGAGTGACGTTCCACCTCATCCAGCGAGCCGACAAAGTTGGCATCAGGCTCTACGACCCGAAAAATCACAACCGGACGTCCTTCCGAGGGTTGCATTGGTATCCGATCGACCAGAAGTGGGTTGTGCCGGCCACTTTTGTGCCCTACGATCCGCCCAAGACCGCGCAAATTGCCAACGTTCTAGGCCAGATAACTCCTGTGCCGATACGGGGCTATCTGAGCTTCAAAGTCAACGGCCAGGATTGTCGTTTGGACTGCCAAGACGAGCCAGGCGGCTGGTTTCTCGACTTTAAAGATGGCACGACGAACAAGACGACTTATGGAGCCGGCCGGTTTTTGGATGTCATGAAGCCTAAGGACGGCCCGTTGGTGATCGATTTCAACCAGACCACGAATCCGCCCTGCGGCTACACCTCGTTCGCCACCTGCCCGTTGCCGCCAAAGGGGAATGAACTCGAGGTCGAGATCAAGGCAGGCGAAAAGAAGTATCACGGGTGACGTTGTAGCATCGTCCTTCCTAGGCGATGTTTCTTGCTCTCTTATAGGCGCTGCTCGCAATTAACAGCAATGCCCTCAAGGGAGCGAGAAACATCGCCTGGAAGGACGATGCTACGTGGCGATGTTAGGCTTTATTTGTTGATTGCCGCAATCGCGCTGTCGATCTGCGTGCCGAAGAAAGAGAACTGCTTCTTCAAATCTTGCAGATCGGGGATCAGGTCTTTAATCTTCCTCGTTGTAGCTACCTGCATGGCAGGGAAGATGAGGTTGAAGTTGCCTGAGTGGAGCGCGTTTCTCAGGGCGGGGACGATCCGGGGGTCGTCTCCTTTGAAGCTGGAAAGAGCGGCCATTCCTGCCGTCTGAGCCTCGTCGGGCGACTTCGCGTCGAGCGATCGGAACATGATGTCGGCGGCGTCCGGCGCGTTGTGAGCCAGCAGGGCAGTCAGGGCAGCGCCTTTGATGCCAGGGTTCAACGAGGTCTTCGCCTGCTCCTCGATCAGGGAAGCGCTGCCGGCGTAGTCGAGGTCGCTGAGGTTCTTAATCGCAGCGGCAACAACAATGTAGCCCTCGTGGTCGTTAATCAGGCTTCGCAATCGGTTGTTCTCTGAGGCATCCGCGGGCAACTGGGCGAGAGCGTTGACGGCTGTGGCCCGACGCTGGTAGTTATCGTGTTTGAGCTCGGATTCCCAGAACGGCCGCAGGTCTGCTCGCTTCAGGGCGGCAAGAGCATTGGCGTTCAGAATGGCGGGTTCGACGCCACCATCTTTCTGAAGCACAGTAACGGCGTCCTGAACAACCGCGTCCGACACTGTTCCCTCAAGCATCTTGCTGAAAGCAGTCTGACGGTCAACGCAATTTGGATCGTAAGCGGCGACGAGCGGCAGCTCGTCGGCCGCCCATGGGTTGGTCGGGATCTGGCGCAGGAAATCGTGGTCAGGGTCGAAGACCACCGTTCCGGGCTTAGCAGCCGGAATTTGGAAGGTCTGGTCAGCCGCGTTCAAGGGGATCGGCGAGCGGCTTATAGTTCCATCTGCCGAGATCAAGCCGACCTGGGCAGGAATGTCGTAGACCGGCGTACCTGCGGACGTATCCTGCGTCTGCTTGACGTGGACCACGACAGCCTTCTTGGCATCGTCATAAGACCACGACCAGTCGATGATCGGGTGCCCGGGCTTCTCAATCCACTGATCGAACCAAGGATGCAGGTTGATGCCGGCACCGTCGGTCATCGAGTTGCAGAGCATGTTCGTTTCGACAGGTCCGTGGTGGTTGTTGAGGTAGTTATTGAGGCCCGCGTAGAAGACCTTGTTTCCAAGCTCCTTACGTAGCGACATGAGGAGCACGCCGCCCTTGGGATAGGTGTGTTGGTCGAACATGACGCCCGGGTCCGAATAGAAATTGGTCTCCATCGGCCGCTTGTATCGCTTGCTCTCGTCAAAGTAGCCCTGGCTGTTGGTCTCCATCTCTCGTTGCGCGAAGTTGACACCATGGGCGTTAAGCATGTAGCTCATCTCCATGAAGGTGGCAAAGCTCTCGTTCAGCCAGATCTGGCCCCAGTCTTTGCAAGTGGCGTAGTCTCCAAACCACTGGTGTCCCATCTCGTGGGCGAGAAGCCAGTCTGAAGCGTGGTCGCCGGCTCGAGGATCGGTGAAGAAGAGGCCGAAGGTGGTATTGCTCACGTTCTCTTGGCCGCCTCCGAAGTCGTAGGTGAAGTCCTCAGCGTACTTGGACCACGGATACTCAAAGTTCAAGTTATCCGAGTAGAAGCTGAGCATATCTTTGGTGTGGGAGACCGTGTAAGGCATTTTGTCGCCCATGCCGCGAGGGCAGACGTAGTAAAGCGGCTTGCCTCGCCAGGTGTCCTTCTTGATGTCGAACGGACCGCAGACGAGCGAGGTGAGGTAGGTGGCATGGGTGTCGGTCATCTTCCAGTCGACCGTTCTCGTCTTGCCGTCGGAATTGACTTTGTCCGACATCAACTTGCCGTTACTGATGACCTCCCAATCTTTAGGGACGGTGGTGCGGGTTTCGCTTGTGGTGAAATCGTTGGGGTAGTCCCAGGTGACGGCCCAGTCACGGGTGTCCGCCGTTTCGCCGTTGGTCCAAAGGCCAACCTTGCTCGGGTCATTCGCCTTCGGCTCGTGCCAGTGCCAACCGCCGGTTTGGCCGTTGGGAGCTTCTGACTTCTTGCCGTGGTAGTGGATAACGACTGTGTCCTTCTCGTCTTTTTTGGTGGGCGGGCAGGTGACGAGAATTCCCTCGTCGTCTCGCGTGAACTGGGCTGTTCGGCCGTTCAGTTCGACTCCGTCGATCTTTAGCTGCGGGTTGGCGTGGAATCTGAACTGCGTGGTCCCGTCTCGAAGCGCGGCAATGCTGTTGGTTGCCGTTGCCGTGAAGAGGCGGTTTGGGTAGTCGACATTGAAGTCGAGAAGCAGATTCTGCAGGTCGTACATGCGATCCGGCGCGTAATGGATGGTGGCGTCCGGAGCCGAAAACGGGTTCTTTGCGCCTCTAGACCCGCCCTGTGCTTGGGCGGTCGAGGCGAGTGCCAGCAAGGTGAGTGCCGGCAAGACGAAATTGAAAGAACGGTCAATGCAACGCATGAAAAGGAATTCCTCCCGCGACTGAGTACCGAGCATACGCGCTATTTTGTTTCTTCGATCGTCCAAGCCCTACTAAGTCAGTTCGTTTGGTGTGAGAGAATCGGATTTGTGATGATTCGAGCGGCGATCGAAGGGGATATTGACGGGATGGCCAAAGTGCAGGCTGCGGCTATGGCGGCGTCTGAGGATTACCCTGATTGCATTGATCCCGAGACTGTTTTCCGCCAAGTACATCCTCGGATCTGCGGCTACTTTGCCGGGACCCTGCACCCAAAGCATTCCGTGGCGGAGAGAGGGCTGTTTGTGGCCGATCAGGAGGGCTCCATTGTCGGGTTTGTTGCTGGCCACCTTTCGACTCGGATGGGCTTTGAGGGCGAACTCCAGTGGGCCTTTGTTCATCCCGAATGGCAGCGCCAGGGCCTTGGATCTGCCTTAGTGCAATCTCTCGCTAGTTGGTTTGTGGAGCACGACTGCACCCGAGTGATCGTGGACGCGCCTCCACGCATGGCTTCCAGAGCGTTTTACATGCAGCTTGGCGCAGAGCCATTGGACGATTACTGGCTCTCTTGGAGAGACGTGTCTTCGATACTCCGGTAGGCATCGAAATGGCCCTCCCCGACACGATTCGTCCCGGCGCAGGAGCCGCGAATCGGGTATAAAATGCCTTCACCCATGGGGATGTAGCTCAGCAGGGAGAGCGCTGCAATCGCACTGCAGAGGTCGTCAGTTCGATCCTGATCATCTCCACCACTTTTAAGTTTTAGAACTTTCGGTCAGTTCGAAGTACGTCCACCAATCTCCACGAGACGTTTCAGGCGAGGCCGCCCGCCACCCCCCTCACTCACATGCTCTGCAAGGACTAGACGCACCGCCCACTCTGCGATCTGCATCTCAGGGATCGGCTGCGAATCTAAGCAACGGCTAGCGTGTTTCGGTTCTTCAGATTTAGCGGTGTAAGACGCGGTCGCTTATTCGAAGGCAAGTTCCCGTCCACAATCAAAAGCCCGAAGTAGACTGAGGCATGCAAAGCTGGCACACTCCGGCCGGCACTGTTACTTTGATGTTCACGGACATTGAAGGGAGCACTGCGCTGTGGGAGGCGCACCCCGGGGAGATGCGAGTGGCCCTCGCCCGCCACGACGAGATCGCCTCGTCCATCATTTCCCAATCTGAGGGAACCATTGTCAAAAGCCGTGGCGAAGGAGATTCGCTCTTCGCAGTCTTTCCGCTGGCGACCGATGCCGCCCGCGCCGCCTGCGCGCTCCAGGCTGCGCTTTTACGCGAATCCTGGCCGGATTCGATCTCGCTTCGTGTTCGCATGGCGCTGCATACCGGGGAAGCGGAGTTAAGGGAAGGGGACTACTTCGGCTCTGCGGTGAACAGATGCGCCCGCCTCCGGGCCATCGGACACGGCGGACAAATTCTCGCGTCTGCGGCCACGCAAGAACTAGTGCGTGACGCTCTCCCCGAAGGTTGCTCTCTGGAGGACTTGGGCGCTCATCACCTAAAGGACCTCGGTAGGCCTGAGACGGTGTTCCAACTCTGCCATTCATCTCTACCATCCGAATTTCCCGCCCTGCGCTCGCTTGATTTGCTGCCGAACAACCTGCGGCGCCAACTCACCAGCTTTGTGGGAAGGGAGGCCGAGGTCGAGAAGGTAAAGGAACTGCTGCAGAAGACCGCTCTCCTCACGCTCACCGGCTCGGGAGGCTGCGGGAAGACGCGGCTGGCTCTGCAGGCTGCAGCCGACATGCTGGACGCCTCGGCCGACGGCGCTTGGCTGGTGGAACTTGCGTCCCTCGCCGACCCAGCGCTCGTGCCGCAGACGGTGGCTGCGGTGCTCAGCCTCAAGCCGGGAGAGGGCAAAAGCCTCACGCAGACGCTGGCCGACTCCTTGAGGAACAAGCACCTACTTCTGGTTCTCGACAACTGCGAGCATTTGCTCGACGCGTGCGCGCAACTTGCGGACGCGCTTCTTCGCCAATGTCCGCATGTGCTTATTCTTGCCACCAGCCGGGAGGGACTGGGAATCGCGGGTGAAACCACTTACCGCGTCCCCTCCCTCTCTGTGCCCGACCCCAAACAGCCCCAGACGCCGGTGAGTCTGTCGCACTATGAATCAGTTCGTCTCTTTATCGAGCGCGCTCTCCAGGTGCAGACAGCATTCACGGTCACTAATCAAAACGCTCCAGCTTTGGCGACCATCTGCCACCGGCTGGACGGCATTCCCCTGGCCATCGAGTTGGCGGCGGCGAGGGTGCGCTCTTTGTCGGTGGAGGAGGTCAACCAGCGCTTGGACCAACGCTTCCGACTGCTTACGGGCGGCTCCCGAACGGCGCTTCCTCGCCAGCAGACGCTTCGCTCGCTCATCGACTGGAGCTACGACCTGTTGGACGAGCCCGAGAAGTCCCTGCTCTGTCGCGTGTCCGTCTTTTCGGGCGGCTGGACGCTGGAAGCGGCCGAGCATGCCTGCTCGGGCGGCCGGGCGGAGGAATGGCAGACGCTGGACCTTTTGACCTCCCTTGCGGACAAGAGCCTAGTGGGGGCGGAGCAACACTTGGGGGCCACCAGGTACCGGCTCCTGGAAACGGTGCGGCAGTACGCCCGGGACCGGCTGCTGGAAGGCGGCGATGGCGAGGAGTGGCGCGACCGGCACCTGGCGCACTTTTTGAGCTTGGCAGAAGAGGCAGCCCCGCACCTTGAGGGCGCGGACCAAGCATGGCTCGAGCGCCTCGAAGCCGAGCACGACAATATGAGGGGGGCGCTTGAGTGGTCTTTGACGGCGAGCCCCGGTCCGGAGGCTGGGCTAAGGCTGGCCGGGGCAATATGGTGGTTCTGGTTCGTGCGCGGCCATTACGCGGAGGGCCGCGCCTGGCTATCCGGTCTTCTAGCCGCAGAACCTGCGGGGCAGTCTAAAGCAGCCCGCGCGAAAGCGCTTAACGGGGCGGGTCTCCTGGCCTGGCGTCAGGGTGAGTTACTCGCAGCTCGCGCGCTTCTCGAGGAGAGCCAGGCCATCCGGCGGGAACTGGGCGACCGGATGGGAATGGCCCGCTCGCTGAACAACCTGGGGCTAGTGGCCTGGGGTCATCGCGACTCAGCTCGCGCGCTGTTCGAGGAGTGCCTGGCGATTTGGCGGGAGCTGGGGGACCGGCGGGGCATCGCGACATCGCTTGCCAACCTGGGAGGACTGGCCGTCGGGCAGGGCGACTATGCGGTAGCCCGGACGCTCCTCGAGGAGAGCCTGGCGCTCTTGCGGGAGCTGGGCAACCGGCATATCATGGGCATCACGTTAAGCAACCTGGGGATTGTGGCCCACGGGCAGGGCGACTATGCGGCTGCCCGAACGATTCACGAGGAGAGCCTGGCGATCCGGCGGGAAATAGGCGATCGTTTGGGCATGGCCGACTCGCTGGAGGAACTGGCCGCCGTCGCCGCACTTGAGCGTCCCGACCGGGCGGCCCGCATATTAGGAGCCACGGAGCGGCTTCGCGAGGAGATAGGGGCCCCTCTCCCGGCCTCTCGGCGGTCGCGCTATGAGGGGCAGGTGGCCACCGCCCGTGCCGCGATAGCTGACGAGGACGCATTCGACCGTGCCTGGCAGGAAGGCCGTTCATTGACCTTGGAGCATGCGATCGAGCTCGCGCTTCAGGAGTCAACCCACCAGCAGCCCAGTAATCAAGCGCAGTAACCTGGTCAACACAAATAGAGCTGAGCCTTCTCTCGCTAGTGTAAGTGCGTCCACCAATCTCCACCACATCTTGAGTCTCAGGGCAGCTTCCTGACTTCCAGGGTCCTGGATATGCCCCCTAGTTTCACTGCGCCTTTTTCGTCTCGGCAAAGCGTGAAGAAGAGGGAGCCTAGGCGGAAGGAAGCTACGGCGTTTTCGTAAAGGGCGGCTCCGACGAAGGCGGGCGCGGCTAGGACGGGGGCGTTTAGGGCTGCGTCTATCTCGGGGATCGAGCCCGCTTTGCGCGCAAAGTCTGCGTCGAGGATGCTGATGACGACCCGAATTCTAGGATTCAGCTCTTTAGCGGTCACACCAATCGCCAGGTTGACGGAGTCGCTTAGGGTCAAGACGATGATGGCCCTGGCGTGCTTGACGCCGGCCCTTTCCAGGGTTTCCGTTTCGCGTCCATCGCCGATGATGAGATGGCTTCTGGCCCGAATGGCGCCGTGATGGTCGCCGTGATCAGCGCTGTCGACCGCAACAACCGGCGCTTTGAGCCGGACTAACTCTTCGATCGTCCGGTAGCCGACCGTGCCAGCCCCAACCACGATCACTTGGCCGTGGTCCGGGACGTGGTGTCGTCCGCCAAGCTGCATGATCCGAGCGGTGAGGATGTAGTCGGTGACCACTGAGAAGAGGATGGCGAGGCCGGTGGCGCTGATCACCATCATGAAGCAGGTGTAAAGCTTTAGCCAGTCAGAAGCATCCTTCGGGCTCAGGTCGCCATATCCGGTTGTCGTTGCGGTGGTGACGACGAAGTAGACGCTGTCTATTACGGACAGCTTCATCGCGAAGTGAAACACGGCGACGCTAATCACAATCACGGACAGGATGACTATCAAGACGGCACGCAACTGCACCGAGACGTTGGTCCAAACGCCATGCACAAACCGCGCCACTGAAACGGGGGACAGGGCTCGGAGCAGCGAGTGCCGGGGATGATGCTTCGGCGCCTTTTCCGACATCGCGTCTGAACGGGTCAGAACGACAGCCGATTCCCCTTCCTTCAGATCGCCCGGGTGGCCATCAACGCACTCGCCGGCTGACGAAATCACGGCAAGGGGGGTCTCGTTGGAGGTGCTCCGGGCCTTCGACCCGGAGGGCAAGGAATCGCTCACCGCTGACTTCGACTTCGGCGAGGACCGAATCGCCGAAGGTCGCCGCAGCGAGAGCGGGGGCGGCGGCCGCCGTCATCGCAATGGCGCGATGTACCCCGAGGTGCTTCTCAGCGTGGCGGGCGCAGCTGGGGTCGACAATTCTGGCGATAGTCCGCTTCTTGGGATAGAGTTTTCGAACATCCAGCGATATTTCGACGTTGGTGCCGTCCCGATGTGTGCAGGCGATCACGGCGCTTGCGTCCTCGAGGCCGGATTGCTCGAGGAGTTCTTCGTCGCGGGCGTCGCCGATGACCACCTCAGCTCCACGCTTCTTAACGCTCGCGATCCACCCGCTTCGGGAGTCCATCGTCACGATTGTCACCGTCTCTCCCAGTTCCAGGAGCAAGGTGGCGATCCGATAGCCGACTTCACCCAGTCCACAAACGATCACTCGAGACATTGCAGTACGTTGTATCTGAGCCCGCTTGCAAATAGCGACGGAATTGGATCGTTTGTGCGAAATGTTGTTCGCTGCAAGATTCTAATTGTCGTCTTCGAAGGAGGCCGGGAGTTTTGGCCGGCATCAAGCGTGAAACGTCAAACCTTCTTGACCAGGTCGACCACGATGCCCGGTCCCTTTGGATGCACGTATTTGCCTGTGATTTGGAAGCCGTTGCGTTCGTAGAGACGCAAGTTCGATTCCATCACCTCGCGAGTCGCCAAACGGACCTCTCGGTAGCCGCGGGCTTTGGCGATGTCGGCGATGTGGGTGAGCATGGCGCCGGCTACCCCTTTGCGTTGCTTTGAAGGGTGGACGGCGACTCGAGTGCAGTAGATGTGATCGTCTTTGAAGGTCAGCCGAATGGAGCCTGCGGGCTCGCCGTCGAGCAGGGCGAGGACGATCTCTGTGGCGTTGTAGCTTGCTTCCACTTCTTCGAGCGTTTCGTCGAGGGCATTGGGTGGTGGGTCGACGGTTCCGCGGTACTCCTCGAAGGCGGCGCGGGTGATTTCGTGGACGATAGGCAGCTCTTCTCTGGTTGCCCGCCGGACCTCGATCACGGGGCTACGTTACCTGTCGGCTTTGGGCTGTGGGATGTGGGATGCGGGATGCGGACTTTAAACACAGAGGCACGGAGACCCACAGAGTTTCACAGAGAGCGCGAGGCTATTTGGAGTGCGGCGCTAAAGCACCGCAC
>JANYLD010000211.1 GCA_025363835.1 Armatimonadota bacterium | reverse complement strand
CCGTTGTCGTTCTGACCAACCGTGGAACCGGCCGGCGCCCGCCCTTCGTCAACCGAGTCGTCCGATGGCGGAATGTCATAAACCAGCCAATGTACAAAGGGGGTCACCTTCGGAGCATCGGGGTCTTCCACCAGCAAAACTAGAGATTTGGTCCCCTCGGGAGGCTTCGTCCAACTCAACTCGGGTGAAACATTCTCGCCGTAAGAGCTGTACTTGGCGGGAATCGCCTCATTCCCCACAAATGAACTAGACCGAAGCTCCATCGCAGTCTTCACCTGAGGCTCCGGAGGCATCGGTTTGCTGCATCCGATCAAGACCGAGCAGAAAACGACTGGGCCCCACGCACAAACAAACCTGTTCATTTACGTTCTCCAAGAATCTTCCCCCACGATGCTCCCCTTCTTGAGGGCGAGCGCGACGGAGTCGCATTGGGGGTGCCATCGAGGGGGTTGGGGGGAAGTACCCGAAGGGGATCGGGGCAAATACGCGGGGCAGGTGATGGTTAAGTGATGATGTGATGACAGGTTGCCGAGCACATCACTCCCGAATCCTTCATCCTTCATCCTTCGGGCGAGAGCTTGAGCGCGTCCTGCACTATAAGCTCCTGATGGATTTTATAGGTGACGGGCTTATCTCTGGTGTGGTCGTACTTAAACTTCGTGAAAGCCCAAGTGTTTAGCCCCAAGCCCCGAAGGTCTTCGGGAATGAAGATTCCAGGGTTGCCGCTTGGCTTTAACCCTTCCGATTCGTGCGTAATATCGTTCGACATGATCGAAGGGCTGTCGTCCATGTCATAACCGTAAACGTCCACCGTTGACAAGCCGAAGGCCTGCCCCAGGCTTCGCTGCAGGTTTGATTCAAAGTTCGGCGCCTGCATCAGATCGTCCTCTGAGTCCACGACGATGCCGCCGCCATTCGAGAAGCCGCCATTGAACGTGTGCCCCATCGGCCTAGGAAAGTCGTGCGTACCCACAAAGATCACCACGAACACGAAAGGCGCGTTCCAACGGGTGCGATTGAGAGCCTTGAGGACCTCGTTTGCCGCTTCGGCCTGTCCATTGTCCCCCGATGCCTCAAGCTCACTTGAATAATACGAAGACTGAAAGACGATGGCCTTTTTGTCCGAGAGCTGAAAGGTGTCGCCATACAAAAGCTGCGCATACCGGTCCCGCGCCATATTCAAATGAGCATCCAGTAGCTTCTCTTCCGCCGGCGGCGGCATCGACGCGTCTTTCGCGACGTAGAAGACCGGCCTCACCGTGAGCGGACCACCTGTGTATTGATCTTGGCGAGCAAGGCACGAGAGCAGGATCAAATTCAGCACAGCAACTCTATGTTAACGTGACTTTCGCTATATCGGCAATGGCCGCTTCGGATTTTCACGCGGAGGCGCAAAGAACGCACAGCGCCGCCGAGATCCGAGATCCGAGATTCAGGATTCAGGATTCAAGGAATTGATTGCAAAGTCGTGGGGCCACACAGTGGAACTAGCGGCAAATGCGAAATCCCTCTCCTGCAGCCCTGCTGAGTTTAAATCGAGACCAAATTGGGTGGCTGCGGGGGAGGCAGTGAGTCCGCGAACTGGGACGGGGTGCGATGTGAATCTTACTACTGGCTCCAAGATTCAAGAACCGAGATGCGAAATGCATCCTGAATCCTGAATCCTGAATCCCGCATCGCGCATCGCGCATCACCCACGACAAAGCAGGACTAATTACACCATCCACAAAGAAATTAGAATCGTCCCGCGGGCCCCGCGAGTCTGGACATCAAGGGAAGGGAGTGCAATGATCACTAGATACAAGCCCTCGCGCATCACAGCGAAGTCCTCCACAAAGGCCGTCGAACTGCAGTTCATGATGGACCACTACGATCTCCGTATGCTTCAAAGTGAAAGCGAGATTGTTCCCCCGCTTCGCCTCACCTGCAACCAGCTCAACCATGTCGCCCTGGATATGCGTGCCGTGGACGTGAACCCAGTCAAGCTTTCCTTTCAAAACCGCTGCGTCGTGATCGAAGTGGCCGGCAAAGTATGGGCCCGAGTCCCCGACGTCTTCTTCATCCGCCTCCAAGCCTACGCGGGCGCTGGCCATGGGGAAAGCTTGGAATGCGGGTCGCTGTAGGTTAAGGAATATCCAGATCCAAGATCCAAGATCCAAGATCCGAGATCCAAGATCCGAGATCCCTCATCCCGTCATCCTTCCGCCTTCCGCCTTTCGCCTTCCGCCTTCATCCTTCATCCTTCATCCTTCCGCCTTCCGCTTCCCCACCTTCGGGCCCATAAAAGAACACCCAGACAACAAAGTCGTCGCTGAAGTTCTCGAACCTATGCTCCACAAATGCCGGCACAAACAGGAAGTCTCCCGTGCGAATCGTCTGCCTTACGCCGTCGTTCAAGAATTCTCCATGTCCCCTAGCCACAACGTAGATTTCGTCGTGGACATGCGGCTGCTGCTTGTCGACTTCGACAGGAGCATAAATCTCGACCCGTAACGAACCATGCCGAAAAACCTCCGCAAACTGAGTGATCTCAGCGTCCGGCAGACTCGCGAGTGCCTCGTGCAACGTGATCTTATGCTGATCGGGCGTCGTCGTGATCGGTTGCCTCATGATCCGATCATAGGTCTTTTTGAAATGAAGGGGCGGGACCTAAGGAGTTACACGGCTGCCTGTAGCATCGCCCTCCGGGCGATGTGTCTCGCTTTCAATCGACGCATCGCTCCGCGCCCACGCCAGAAAACAAATGGAAGCCTATTAAGAGAAACCGATTTTTGACGCCAGGGCCTTAAACCTAGCCTCCGACCGCAAAGGATCGAAACGCGGCTCGACGTTCATCCAAGCGAGCCAGGCCGAGCGCTCGTCATAGGCTTTCTCCATCCAATCCATCGCGCGGTCCTTGTCCCCAAAGCCCACATAGATCAACCCGATCCAATAAGAAGGAACGTACTGCTCTTTCGCACGCTCCTGAAGCCGATCTAAGATCTCCTGCGCCTCTGCCGTCCTGCCCGCCGCGGCATAGGCGTGAGCCATTACCGCCATAGAGATCGTGCTCCCTCCCGACAGCGCCATCGCCTGCTTCAACTCGCTGATCGCCTCATCATAAAGGCCCTTTTGCAGAAACGGGCGGCCGAACCACAAGCGCGCTTGCACAAAGTTTGGGTCGAGCTCCAGCGTATGCCTATAGGCGGCAATGGCCTCGTCGTACTGGCGAGACAGATACAAGACGTGCCCCACCCCGGAGCTGATCGCCAGTGAAAGCGGGTCGAGCGCCTGCGCTTCCCGTATCTGAGCCAAAGCCTCGTCGAACCGGCCCATGCCCTTCAAATAGTCGGCAAAAAAGTGATGCCCGGGGGCGTAGTTTGGATTGAGCTCTCTGGCCTTCTTTAGCTCTGACTCGGCGGCCGCCCAATCCCAATCGAACTGGAATTTCACGAGACCAAGTGAGGCGTGAGCCTCAGCCAAACCAGGATCGATCAGCAACGCTTTTTCAGCCGCCGCTCGAGCCTTCGGAAAGGCCTCCTTCGGTGGCATATACTCCATGAGAGACATGAAGATGTAGGCGTCCGCAAGACCAGTAAAAGCGGAAGCGTAACCGGGATCGATCTCAAGGGCCTTCTCAAAAGAGGCAATTGCTTTCTTGAGCGCCTCTTCCGTCCGGCGTCCCAGGTGAACGCGTCCTTGAAGATACGTCTCGTACGCCTCCATACTCTCCGTGGGCCGGCGCCTGATCTGCGCCTCTTCTGCCGGCTTGATTCGAGCCTGTAGCGCTTGGGAGATCTGCTCAGCCACGTCGCTTTGGACGGCAAAGATATCGCTCAGCTCACGGTCATAGGTTTGCGCCCACAGGTGCGCATCCGACTTTGCATCGATGAGCTGCGCTGTGATCCGAACTCTGTTCCCTGCTTTCCGAACACTCCCTTCAAGCACCGTCCCCACGCTCAGTTCATTCGCAATGCTACGGATGTTTTTGGAGGTGTTCTTGTATTGCATCACCGAGGTTCTGGAAATAACCCTCAACGCGCTGATCTTTGAAAGCTGGGTGAGAATGTCTTCGGTCAACCCATCGCTGAAGAACTCGTTCTCTGGATCGGGGCTCATGTTCACAAAGGGCAACACCGCGATCGACTGCCTCGGGTCATTCGACGTTAAGTGATTTGCAGTCTGTCCATCCATAACTAATTTGAAAACTTCAATCTTGACCGCAAGATTCTTAAGATCGGGCATCCCGATGCTCTCCAGGCCAACCTCAACTTTATTTCGAACCTGCCTTGCCACGTCATCGGTAATGCAAACCCCGCCCGGCTCGGCAAGCTTCTCAATCCGCGATGCAATGTTGACGCCGTCTCCCAGGACATCGTCGCCTTGGACCAAAACATCCCCCAAATGGATGCCAATCCGGACCTTGAGCCCATCCTCTGCCCTTCTTTCCCCTGAAGCCTTCTGAATCTCAATTGAAGCGCGGACCGCTTGCACCGCGCTCGCGAACTCAACAAGGAACCCATCGGCCATCGTCTTGATTTCGCGGCCGGAATGCTTTTCAAAGATCGGGCGAAGCAACGAGCGATGATCTTCGAGCAAACGCATCGCCACGGCTTCATTGCGCTCGGACAGGGCACTGTAACCCACGATGTCCGTAAACATGATTGCAGCCAGCCGGCGTTGTTCAGTACTCATAGGTAGCATCGCCTTCCAGGCGATGTCTCTCGCTTCCAAATGCTACTCGCCCAAGAATGATGTCATATGGCGGGCCTTGCCACGCTTGGTCTGGTTAGTCGGTAAATAGTAAATGGTAAATGGTAAATGGTTTCGGATGGTGCTTGAAGCGAAGCCACCCACGGACGCCGCCTCCGTCCATTGGCCCGAGCGCCAGCCGGAATCCGGAGCGCTAGCGCGATGTCGAAGCCATTTACCATTTACCATTTTCCATTTACTACCCCCCCACCAAGATATGCTCTTAAGCGGTGCAACCCGAACTACGATATGCGAAGAGCGGCGACCTCAGCATCGCCTACCAAGTCGTGGGCGACGGACCGATCGACTTGGTAGTCAGCCAGGGCTGGGTCAGCAATATTGGACTCACGTGGGAAAATCCCGTTCTAGCTCGATTTTACGGCCGCCTAGCCTCCTTCTCCAGGCTCATCCTTTTCGATAAGCGCGGGACCGGCCTTTCCGACCGTCCCGGCAAGATGCCAACTCTGGAAGAGCGCATGGACGATCTCCGCGCAGTACTGGACTGCGCAGGGAGCGAAAGCGCCTCGATCTTCGGAATCTCAGAGGGCGGGAGCATGAGCCTTCTCTTTGCCGCCACCTATCCGGAGAGAACCTGCCGCCTCATCCTTTTCGGCCCCTTCGCCCGCCGCGCCCCTGCTGAGGATTATCCGTGGGCGCCGAGCGTTGAAACCCGCCAGAAGTTCTACGACGCCATTCAGAATCGCTGGCACGAAGACATGGATCTCAACGAGATCGCACCTAGCATCGCCAACGACCCTAAGCAGGTTAGGTTCTGGGCGAACTACATGCGAATGTCGGCAAGCCCATCCGCCGCCTTGGAGCTTGCGAAAATGAACACGGAGATCGACGTCCGTCACGTGCTCTCCTCCATCCGGGTGCCCACCCTTCTCCTCCACCGAACCGGTGATCGAGATGCGAACGTTGAGGAAGGCCGTTGGATCGCCTCACAGATCCCGAACGCTATCTTTAAAGAGCTGCCTGGCTCGGATCATCTGCCTTTCGTGGGGGACTGGGAAGCGGTTGTTGATAATGTGGAACAGTTCGTGACCGGCTCGTCCGAAAGACACGCGGCGGATCGCGTTCTCGCCACGATCCTGTTCGCCGACATCGTGGGATCAACCCGAATCGCCGCCGAATACGGAGACCGCCGTTGGCGCAATATCGTGGAGAGCTATCAGGGCCTAATGGAGAGAACGATCAACCGGCACCGCGGTCGGCTGGTGAAATTCACCGGAGACGGTGTCCTCGCCATCTTCGACGGCCCGGGACGCGCGTTGGCCAGCGCCCAAGAACTCGTTGAGGGCATGCAAGGCTTGGGCTTTAGCCTCCGAGTAGGTGTCCATTCCGGCGAAGTCGAGATGAACGGCGACGACATCGGCGGCATCGCCGTTCACATTGCCTCCCGAATCGCCGACCTTTCCGGACCCAATGAGGTGTTAGCCTCAAGGACAGTGAGGGACTTGACCTCGGGGTCGGGCCACACGTTTGTCAATCGTGAAGAGCACCAGCTCGCGGGCATCAGCGAACCCTGGCAACTCTTTTCGGTGACCGGCTAGCCAAAACCCGCACTTCGTGGTAAACAACTTAAGCAACGTAGTTGCCCAGGAGTGACCATGCGATTTCAAATCCCTCTAATTCTCGTTTCTTCCGCTTGCCTAGCCCTAACTGCCTTTGCTCAGACCCCAATGAGCTTGCAAAACACTAAGGACATGAAATGGGGGCCGGCCCCTTCGTTCCTTCCGAAAGGAGCGAAGCTGGCTGTCCTTTCAGGCAATCCGATGGCGGCCGGAGCCTTTGCAATAAGGCTCAAACTGCCAAAAGGATACGTGGTTCCAGCCCATTGGCACTCTACTGATGAGCTTTTGACGGTTATTTCGGGCGACTTTTCCGGGGGCATGGGTGACAAGGTCGACAAATCCAAAGCAATGGCAGTTCATGCGGGCGGCTTCGTAGCAATGCCGGCAAAGATGCACCACTTCGCCTTCTGCAAGGGCCCAACAGTGATCCAGATCAACGCGGTGGGCCCCTTCGATATCCACTACCTGGATCCGAAGACCGACCCGACCACCCACTAGTCCTTCTGAAGTCCTCGGCTGGCTTACACTCAGCCGAGGGCTCACTTCGCAAGTTCGTTCTAAAATGCTTCCATGCCCATCCAAACCGAGCATGGTCCCCTCAAACCAATCATCTACCTCGGCGCCATCGGGCCGGCCGGCCTTCTGGTTGTAAAGTACGAGACGCCGCCGAATCCGGAGAAGAAGGGATGGTGGTTGCCCGCTCCCGAGATCTCGTACGGCGGAGATCCGGCTGAGGAAGTGGACAAGTTGGTCAAGGACTTGGGGCTAGAAAGCAAACGTCTCCGGCCGGAAGGGGTTGACAGCTTTGTCGCGAATGGCGCTTGGCACCTGGCCTTCAAGTACCGAGCAGATGTGGAAGGCGAAGTAGAAAACGAGAACGTGATCAGCCACCGATGGGTAACCGCCGACACCCTGCCCGTTCCCACCGAGTTTGCCCACGGGCAGTGGGAGTACGACCTCTGCCGCTTCTTCCTCTCAACGATCGTCGCAGATTATGTGTGAGCCGGTTGATAAAGCTGGATTTCGCAGCCAACAACTTAAGGGTAAGCCAGCGACCCAGAAGGGGTCAGAGGAAGGTAGCCGGTGTGTCGTAGCAATTTCGCCGAAGTCCGCGAAGGCAAAATTGCGAAGACCACCGGAAAAGCGAAGAGTATTAAAACACCTCCCCCGCAGCCCACATGCTCTTAAACGACCGGAACCCTGTGGCTGAGGGGAGGTCGGTGAGTCCGGGAACCGGGAGGGGGCAGGTTCTCGATAATTTAGCGCCCAACGCGTCGGGGCACGTTCGTAAATTTAGGCCAGTCCCCGCGCCCCCGGAGGGGTCAGAGGAAGGTAGCCGGTGCTGTCGTAGCAATTTCGCCGAAGTCCGCGAAGGCAAAATTGCGAAGACCACCGGAAAAACGAATGGTATTGGAACACCTCCCCTGCAGCCCACAGTGCTCCTAGCCACGCGGAATGATGTAGCTGCGGGGGAGGTCGATGAGTCTCCGAATCGGGAGGGGGTGTAGGTTCAAAGTTGCGGGTGCCTAACAGGGCTACGGGCCTAGCCGTAAATTTAGGCCAGCCCCGGGAACCCGGAGTCGATATCGTCTCAATTCAACCCAAAACCTGTCGCTTAATATCAGCCCAGTTCCGCGGATATTCACGGTCCGTCTTCGAGACCTTGCGAAAGATCGGAAACAACCTTACAATGTCAGTTCCAGGAATCGACCGTCGCTCAATCTTCTCGAGCTTCAACCCCAAACCATCACCTTCGAACCCCTCAATGTCGGCCTCCTCTGAAGGCGTCCGCATTGGGATGACAGCGCCGTCCACCTGGCAGGGTGCCGCGCTCACCTCGAGTTGGATTCCCAAAGGAGCCAACGCACGGCCGGTCACCACATCAAACCGGTCGCGGACTTTCCAGTCCTCGGCGCGAGCTAAAACGGGCTCCAGATTCGGTAGCGGATTTTTCTCCAAAAACGCGATCATCTTTCCAGTTGCGTCCAAAGCCGTCACCCGGAGATCCGGCCGAGCGCAAGCTAGCGGCCAAGCCGGAAAACCTGGCCCGGTTCCAATATCCAAAACCGTCGCCCCCTGCTGCAGAAGATCCTGAAACAGAATGCTGTCGATGAAATGCCTTAACCAACACTCCTCTTTAGGTATCCGAGTGAGGTTCATGACCTTGTTGGTCTCGTAAAGGTTCTCCTCGAACGCCTCAAATTGTTCGAGCTGAGCTTCAGAAAGCTCCAGGCTAAAAGAGGCCGCAGCGCGTTGGAATCCAGTTCGATCCATTAGTTGAAATTGCCCTCAGCCCGAATGCCGAAACGCCGTGATGCCGTAACGCCGCAACTCAAGCCGTGGCCGCCTGCAACTCTTGAAGCCGGTGGCAGAACTCCACAACCGCTTCCCGGGTCGACCGCATCGGCTCGATCCCTAGCGACGCGGTCTTCTCAAAAGACAACACGCTGTATTTTGGCCGCTTAGTCGGCGTCGGCCAATCCTCGGTCTTGATTGCCTCGATCTTATCCAGAGCAGGTTTTCCTGTCAGCGTGGCCCATTCGTCAACCGCAATCTGAGCGAATTCGCACCAGTTCATCGCATCCGGTCCGGCAGTGTGATAGATGCCAGGAAAGGCGTTCTTTTCAATCATGTCGGTAAGCACCCGCGCCAAGTCTCCCGTGTAAGTCGGGCTTCCAATTTGGTCGCCGACTACCCTCAAGGTCTTCCCTGCTTCCCAAGCTCTAATCATGGTGCGTGGAAACGAGTTGCCGTTGGGGCCATAGAGCCACGCCGTTCGCGCGATGATGGCGTTGGAGTGCCCTTCCAAGACCGCCTGCTCCCCTTGCCACTTGGTCCTGCCGTAGCATCCCAGCGGCTTTGTCGGATCATCCTCGACGTACGGCCGCTCGCCTTCTCCGTCGAACACGAAGTCGGTGCTGACGTGAAGCAGCCGGATCCCGCTCAGCGCGCAAATCTTGGCCAAATAGCTCGGGCCCAGGGCGTTGATTTCATAGGCCAGCTGCTGCTCCGCCTCCGCCTTGTCTACAAGCGTGTAAGCAGCGCAGTTCACGCACCAATCAAACCGCCCCAACTCACCGGCGGCAATCTTTGCTACTGACGCAGGGTCCGTGATATCCAACTCCGAGATCGGCGGAATGACCGTATCGTGGCCACGACGCCCAAGCTCCAAGCCCATATCCGTACCAAGCATCCCGCCCAGGCCGAGAAGAAGCACCTTCATGTTGAAAGTGTACTGCTGCCGCTAAACCGCCGCGGCCAGGCCGTCCATCTGCCGAATCACTTCCGCCGTGTACTCCTTTGTCGTGGCGTAGCCGCCGAGGTCGCCCGTTAGAATCTTGCCTTCCGCGCACACCCTCAGAACCGCGATCATGATCCGTTGTGCCTTCTCATGCTCGCCAATGTGATGGAGCATCAAGACGGCGCTGAAGACCAATGCCGTGGGATTAGCAATGCCCTTTCCGGCGATATCCGGCGCAGAACCGTGGACCGCTTCAAAGACGGCGCAATTGACGCCGATATTGGCTCCAGGCGCCAAGCCCAAACCGCCAACTAGACCAGCGCAAAGGTCGCTGACGATGTCTCCATAAAGGTTCTCGGTCACCAAGACGTCAAATCGCTCCGGTTTGATAACAAGCTGCATACAGCAGTTGTCGACGATGATCTCGTCCGCTATTAGATCGGGATGATGCGAGGCCGCTTTCCAGAACTCCTCCAGAAACATGCCGTCCGTCAGCTTCATGATGTTGGCTTTGTGGACCGCGGTGACACGCTTCCGGCCCTGTCTCTTGGCAAGGTCGAAGCCGTATTCGCAGAGCCTTTGACAGCCGGGCCGGGTGATGACCTTAATGGCTTGGGCAACGTCGGGATGAGGCTGGTACTCGATGCCGGCATAAAGGTCTTCCGTGTTCTCACGGATGATGATAATGTCGATCTTCTTATCGTCGAAGGGACCGACAACGCCCGGGAGCGTGCGGGCCGGCCGGACGTTGGCGAAGAGGTCCAAGGCCTTTCGAAGCTGAACGTTCGCGCTGGAATGGCCGCCGCTGCTCGGCGTCGTGGTGGGACCTTTGATAGCAAGCCCTAGCTCCCGAATCGTCTCAATCGTCTCCGGCGGCACCGCCGCTTTGCCCTTTTCGATCGCGGACAAGCCCGCGTCCAAATACACCCACTCCGCTGAAAAGCCTGTTGATTCGATGACGGCTAGAGTGGCATCCATAATTTCAGGACCGATGCCGTCGCCCGGGATAACCGCAATGCGGCGTGTGCTCATTCCCTTCATGTTGACGCTCGCCAGACCTCGTTTGCAAGGAGGCCCAGGGAGATCGGCCTTGGGCGTTGCGGCGTTCGGCCGTCGGCGGGAACCCGCTTAGGCATCACCTTGAGCAACCAACTAATTGATGCTTGCCCCGAGATTACGCACTGCCGCTACGCTCCAATCGCCTGCCCGCGATGCCCGAACGCCGTACGCCCGAGGCCAGAACGTCCCAACGCTCAAGGCCGATTCCTCTCCCAAAGGCCGTAACGCCTAACGCCGATTGGCCGTCCCACTGTAACGAAGCGTCCATAAATACGTCTTATTGACCGTAGGAACCCATTTCTGATGAAACTCACCCGCGCTCTTATTCTCATCCCTTGCTTTGCCATGGTCGCAAGCGCGTTTGGCCAAGACTCGCTGCTTGGAAAAGGGAAGAAAGATTCTCCCCCTCCCAAGTCGCAGTCTTCCGGCGGGAGCGGTGGCCACACGTCATCCAGCGGCTCCGGATCCTCCGGTGGCTCGAGAAACAACGGGGGCGGGTCTAACGATTCCGGCAGCTATTCATCGGGCAACTCGCGCGACCAAAGCGGCAACAACTCCAGCAGAGACCCTTGGTTGCAAAAGGTCTTGAGCAGAAAGAACAACCAGTCCCGAAGCGGAAAGGTCCACTACGGCACGGTCAACAACCTCATTAATGGAGATGCGCAACGACTACCGGTCCAGATTCGGCAAGCCCCCATTCGCTCCGAAATGCCGATGAGCGATAAGATTCAGCGACAGGACCAAGCCCGAGTCCGCGATCGCAATCGAGACCACGACGACGATCGATTTCGAGTGGGCTATTACCAATATGGAACCGGCTGGCGGGACGACTCTTTCTGCTATCCCTACTACGTCTTCTCCCCCTATTCGATCAACCGATGCGTGGTCTCCCCTTGGTACTACTATTCGTTCCTTCCTGGCTACATCGAGACCAACCGCCTCGTCTACACTTCGAACTACCAGGACTCCTTCGTCGGCTTGCCGTTCGATTACGAGCTACCCTCCCGCTACCGGGACGACCAGTATGGTGATGATCGGGGTTCAAACTACGACGAAAATTACTTGAGCCCGAGGAATCTAAACTTCGCTGTCGACGACCTGGTCAGGGCCTTCACGCGCAGCGACCGCAGCGCAGTCAACCGCCTCGTGCCACGCACCGGCGAGGTCGCTCTCGCCATCGACGGCCGCACCAGCTACGGCGTCAAAGCGGACGACTTCTACGACATGCTCATGGACGCAGTGACGAGTTCCCAAACTATCGACTACCAAATCACGGCAGTTAAATCCAACAACAATGAAGCGGAGGTTCTCGCCACCCACGTCTTCACAGATCCATGGGGACGCCAGCAGTATGTCTATCACCGGTTCCATCTCTTCAGCGAGCGTGGGAATGTCGTAATTCGATCTTTCGAAACAAGTGCCAACCCGTTCTGGTAAGAGGCCGGTCGTCTCCCCGGTCGGACGCTGCGCCATCTCAAGCAAATGGCCGTTGAATCTGCAAAGCGCTCAGTGAACCTGTGCGCTTTGCTTTTTGCGTTCAACCCCGCAAGAATTTGCCAAATATTCCTCTCGAAACTTACTAAGAAGTTGGACAATGGGGACGATCAAAGCGCCCTGGGGTTTCTTGTCGCTTTGTACTGCCTTGGGGAGGAGACCCATTTATGTCATGTAATCATTATCGCATCGCGACACGTATCGCGATGGCCGCCCTCTGTACAGGTTTGGCCCTTCTGGTGCCGGCTAGTGCTGGGGCCCAAAAACAACCTGAGAGCTTAATGTCCTCAATGGGCAGGCTCGCTCACAATACAGCCCTGCGCCGATCCGGTGTCAGCCCGCAGTCAATTGTCCACTCGTTCATCAGCACCGACAACTTGCCTAACGGCGACGTTAACGACGTCGACAGCGGCGGCGTCTCGGAATTTCCACAGGATGACGACACTCCGAACATTGCAGGAGGTCAAGCCGAGACATCCCTTGCGATCGACTCGACCGGCCAGCACGTCGTAATCGGCTTTAACGACACGCGCGGATTCATCTTTGCTCAAACCGACGTTTCCGGTCTTATGTACTCCGACGACGGGGGTCTCACCTTCACCGACGGCGGCCAACTTCCGGTCAATGTGGGGACGAACACAACCATCGGACCCTCCGTGTACCCCGAGCCATTCGGAGATGCGGACGTCGTCTATTTGGGCGGTTCAAAGTTTGCGTACTTCTCCATCCTTATAAAGGCACGATCGGCGACCGCGACAGCGCAATCAATGTGCGTCCACCTTTCAAACGATTACGGCCACACCTGGAAGGGACCCTACGAGGTCACTCCGGCAACCAACCCTCACGGATTCTCGGACGCAGCGGACAAAGAGTTCGCCTCCAGAGATCCGGAAACAGGCCGCGTTATGATGAGCTGGTCGAACTTTACAACGACCGCCTTCTCTCCGAGCGGCATCGAAATCAGCCGAACTTATTCGGACGACTTGGCCACAGCCGCTCAAAACGGTACGGCCCCCACGTGGGCAACGCGTGCGATATTGGGCAACCGGTCGGTCGATGGTCAATCGTCGATTCCTCGGTTTGCGGGCAATGGCTCTAACAACGCCTACGTCGCCTGGCGGACGTTCTCAGGTGCAAACGTTGGTACAAGCGTTGCGGTCTCGACTGATAATGGCACCACCTTCGGTGCCCCGGTCAACATTCGGCCGACCAACTACTTCCCCATGGACCAAGTTCTCGGTAACGACCGAATCAACAACAGCCCTGGCATGGATGTAGACCAGTCCGGCGGGCCCAATACGGGCAAAGTCTATACGGTCTACACGGACAACAATAGCCACGATGGTGGTGACATCGCTTTCCAGCGGAGCGCCGACGGTGGCACGACCTGGTCTTCGCCACTCTATGTCAATGCTCGGCCCGGCGCCGACCGGGCTCAATGGTTCCCGTGGGTCGACGTCGATCAGTCGACCGGCCGCATCCATGTGTTCTTTTACGACCAGGGCATCGACACTTCTGGCGACCTGAGCGAAGTCAGCCACGTGTACTCAGATGACGGCGGTTCCACCTGGTCCACCCAAGCTGCAGTGACGGATCGGCCGTTCCATGCCGGCTATGGAAACGACACCGGTCAGCCAAACATTGGCGACTACAACCAGGCTCGATCTTTCCTCGGCAGTTGGATGCTAACTTACGCATTCAGCCCCCAGGTTATTGGATTCCAGAATGGACAGCCCAGCGCCAGCATGACATTTCCGGATGTCAACTTCAAGCGAATGAGCAGCTTCCCGATCGCTTTGCGGTTAGGAACGATTGCGGCAAACGACTCGAGCGGAGATGGCTTCATCGATCCGGGCGAGACGGTCGGCCTTCTCATTCCGGCGCAAAGCTACGCGAATAACGCCACGCCTTATACGGGTGTTACGGGCACGCTTGCGACGACGACTCCGAACGTGACGATAACGCAAGGATCCTCTGCCTATCCGGACGTTCCCAACGGAGGCAGTTCCACTAATGCGACGCCGTTCGCGATCAAGCTCTCTCATTCCTTCGTTCCTGGAACGCGGATTGAACTGCAGCTCTCGCTCAACTCCGCGCAAGGCACCACCCTCCTCGACTACACGCTCAAGACTGGACAGGGCGTCGTTTCTCCGATGTACTCCATCGACTTCGAGTCGGGGGCGCCAGGTTGGTTATTTTCGCATGCCGGCGGCGCGAACATCGTCCCGTGGGGAATCGTTACCGGGGCCTTCTTAACAGCCCCTTACAACACATTGCCTACCAACCATGTTGCGTTCCACGCGAATGCGGCGGATGGTGTCGGCGGAACGGGCAACCCAACGCGGTTTGAGCGCCTATTCAGCCCCGTGATCAACACTCCGGCTAATGCGGACTATGTCCAACTCGACTTCGACGTTGCTTACAACTCCGAAGACGATGCGAACTACAACATTCAGGCATTCGACGGCTTCTGCCTGCGCATCACGGATCAGACAGGGCACTGCCACGTTCCCGCTGCGCAGCGTCCTTGCAGAGGCTTTCGCCCAGGACTTCACCACGGGTGGCGCCAAAGGCTATCCGAAGCATATGCCTAGAAGTAGCAGCGCAAGCTATTTCCAGGACATGTCGATGTGGGGCGGATACTCCGCTGGCTGGAAGCACGTTTCAATGAAGCTTCCAGGCATGGCCGGTGTTCCCTTCCAGCTTCGCTGGGAATACACCCAGGACTCCGGAGTATCAGGCAGCGCAGCGGCTCCCGCAGGGACGACCAAGGGTGTCGCATTCGACAACCTGGTTATCACAAGCGTCCATCTGATCGACCCGCCCCACGCGCCTCCTACGGTTAGCGCAGGCGCGGATCAAACCAAGGAATGCGTTGGCGTTCACAACTACGTCACCCTTGATGGCAGCGGCTCAGCCAGCAACAGTGGCGGACCGTTGACCTACGCTTGGTTCCAAGGAGCCACCCAGATCGGCAACGTCGCAACAATCGTTGTGGATGCCCCGCATCAGGCGACGACAACCTACACGTTGACGGTTACGGATGGGCATGACAACTCGGCCAGTGCCGATACGCATGTAACGATCAAGGACACGACGCCTCCCGCCATTACGCTCAATGGAGCGAATCCTATGACCGTGGAATGCTCCACCGGTTACACGGAGCCGGGCGCGACGGCAAATGACGTTTGCGATGGCCCCGTCACCGCCAGCCCATCGGGCTCGGTAGTAACGAGCGTCAAGGGCGTTTACACCGTAACGTACACGGCTACGGATTCGGTTGGTAACACCGCGACAAAGACGCGAACCGTCAATGTCGTCGATACGACCGCTCCTGTGGTAGCCCTCGTTGGACCGGCGATCATCAAGGTCAATTTCGGAGACGTGTTCACGGATCCGGGCGCGACCTCGGTCGACTCCTGCGACGGCAACCTCACCAGCAGCATCGTGGAGACCGGCTCGGTCAACACGAGTGCCGTTGGCTCATACACGTTGACTTACACGTCTACTGACGGCTCGGGTAACCACGCCGCGGTGACGCGAACGGTCAAAGTCATCTACACCTGGGCGGATCTGCAGCAGCCAGTCAATTTGGACGGGAGCTCGATCTTCAAGTTCGGCAGCACAATCCCGCTCAAGTTCCAATTGACGGGTGCGTCTGCCAGTCAAGTCATCACGGCTAAGGTGTATCTGGCCAAGGTCAGCAATAACGTTATCGGCTCCGACGTCGAGGCGATTTCGACGTCAGCGGCTGACAGCGGCAATACATTCCGGTCATCTGGTGGTGGACAGTACATCTTCAATCTGTCGACCAAGCCACTTAGCATTGGCACGTGGCAGATCCGGATTGATCTGGGCGATGGCGAGCTTCATACGGTGCTCATCTCGCTGAAGTAAGAACGGGCAGCCCCGGTTCTTCGGGCCCTGGTTGGCAAGCGCCGGCCGGGGCCTCTCCATGTGCGACTTTCCTTTGCTGCGAGTAATGCGCAATGTCACAGCGACATCTGTCATTTCCAGCGCTTATCGGCGCAAATCACGGTTTTCTTTAGTTTCTTTACACAAAACCGCAACATTTAGCAGGGAAATATGCCCCGCAGATCAAAGTTTTGATTCAACAATAAGAGACGCACGGTCGCTTGCCACCGTGTCTGAGGGAGGATTAGATTTCAATGAGGCTTTTTTTAAAACGATCTGCAGCTACGCGAGTGGCTGTCATGGCTATATCCACAGTGTTACTCGCGGGGGCTGCATTCGCTCAAAACCCGACGCCACCGCCAACGCCCATCAGCACGCCGATTGGCACGCTCTATTCGAACCAACAGGTAATCCAAATCAGCGCGGGCCCGGACATAACGGCAGAGGCAGGAATCGATCCGGTGACCTTTAATGGCACGTTCACCACGCCCTATAACACCAGTTCGCCGGTCGTTTTCTTCTGGATCAACACCACAACGAACCAAGTTGAATTCACTGGAATGAACAATCAAGAAACCTGCCCAACGAAAAGCGCCCGCTATTGGCTAATTGCAGAAAACATGGACACGGGCGATTGGGGCCAGGCTTATATGACCCTGACCGTCACGGACCACACACCTCCCCAAATCTGGCTTCTTGGCCAGCCGACGATGCTTTTGCAGGGCGGCACGCCTTGGGTTGATCCCGGTTACGGCGTCTTCGATAACGAAGACGGCGCCAGCGTCCCCGTCACGATCGCTGGCACGGTCAATACTAATGCCGTCGGTGTCTATACGATCACTTACACGGCGACGGACTCCAACAACAACTCGGCGTCCGTCACGAGAACGGTCGATGTGTACTACAACTGGTCGGGTTTTGCCCAGCCGGTAAACATGGACGGCTCTTCTGTTTTCCATAGTAACGGCTGCATTCCGCTTAAGTTCACGCTTACCGGTGGAAACGCTAATACCACTGCAATCACCGCAAAGCTCTATTTGGCCAAGATGAGCAACGGTATTGCTGGAACGGAGATTGTTGCCAGTTCCACGGGCAACGCCGACGTCGGCAATATCTTCCGCTTTCAGAACGGAACCTACACCTACAATCTCGACACCAAGGGGCTCACCGCCGGCACTTGGCAGTTGACGGTTGACATGGGAGACGGCGCCCTTCACACGGCCATCATCTCTCTAACTAAGTAAGGTTAACCCTGACAACAAAGGAATGGCCCCGACTTTTTAGCCGGGGCCATTCTCTATTTCAAGCAAGCTCCGGTGAGCGGCTCATTCTTTTTTAGGTCCTAGCTTAGTTTTCCGCTAAGCCGGGCGACCTTACCAAGTATTGTACGGAGCGCCTGCGGAGCTGGTTACGACACCGATGTTGGGCGAGGCGGTGGTGTACGTGAAAGCCTGGTTGTTCTCAGGATCCAAGTCCACGGCCTGCAGGTACGGACCCTTCCAATCGGCGGCGGTAATCGCTTTCGTCGAGCCAGTGGCCGGATCGACACCGTTCGCAGGAGCAGTAGTCGCAGCCAAGTCATTCAAGGTCGTCGGGTAGGCACCCGTGTCGGCCTTGTAGAGCTCAAGCGCGTTGCGATACAGCTTCAGATCGGCATGAAGTGCCGCATCCTTGCTTCGCTGTGTCGAGTTGGCGAACTTCGGAATTGCGATGGCGGCCAACACGGCGATGATGATGATAACGATGAGCAATTCGACGAGTGTGAACGCTCGGATGGCGGAAAATCTGTTAGTACGCATAGGAACCTCTCACTGGTGTTATCGGCAGGTTTTCGGAATTACTTGATATTTTGGACAACAGAATAAATCGGTCCAATAATCGAAACGGTGATTGAACCTACGATGAGGCCCATTACAACGATCATCACCGGCTCTACGATGGAAACCATCGCTTTCATTCTTGCGTCGACATCGGCTTCCATCCGGTTGGCGGTCGCCTCCAAAACGGGAGCCAGGCGGCCGGTCTTTTCGCCGATGGTCACCATCTGAAGAAGGCTCGCGGGGATTGCCTTTGTTTCACCAAGCGCTTCAGCCATCGTTCGGCCATGCTCTACGGCGGTTCTGGCCCGCATGAGAGCATCGCGTATCTCGGGGACGCCTGCGACCTTCGCACTGTGCTCCATAGCTCCCATGATCGGCACGTTTCCGCTCAAGAGAGTTGCTAAAGAGCCAAAGGCGCGAGACAGGGCCAGTTGTCGCAGCAAATCGCCGAGAACCGGCAGCTTGAGCAGGAGCCTCGAACCCGCCTCAGCGACGGCCCGCGAGCGAAAGATGAGCCGGATGCCCCCCACCGCCGCAGCCACTCCTAACAAGCACCAAATTGGATGCGAGCGAATCGCATCGCCCGTCTCCAGCATGATCCTCGTTGAAGTGGGCACTTCGACTCCCATCTTCAAGAAAATTGTGGCAAACCTTGGCATGACGAAGACGACGAGGACGAGGACCGTCACCATCGATATCGTCAACATCACCAACGGATACATCGACGCGTTTAAAAGTTTCTTGCGGAGCTCAGATTGCCGCTCCAGGTAGTTGGCGGCCGTCTTTAGAGCGTGATCAAGTCTGCCCCCCTCTTCTGCCACCCGGACCATGTCGGAGACGAGGGGAGGAAAGAGGCCATCGGCGTTCCTCAAGGCCGTAGACAAACTTTTGCCGCCGATGATTTCCGATTTCACGGCATCAAGCAGATAGGCGATCCTTGGACTCTTGGCGCCCAGTGCGGCGGCCTCGAGCGCTTCCACGAGGGGAACGCCGGTTTCGCTCATCAACGCTAAGTTCTGTAAGATTGCGGCAGCATCACTGACTGACAGACCCTTGCCTTTAACCCTGGAGCCGGGACTCGGAATGGATTCTTGTAATTTAGCCTTTCTCGATGCGACTTGAAGGAGCGCGACGATCGTGATGTCCTGCGCAACAATTCGGCGCTCAGCTTCTTCAACGGAGCCGGCCAGGATATTCCCTTCCTGGAGCCCGCCAACAGAATCGTAACCCTTGTATTTGTAGGCGTGCATCGCTTAGCCCTCCGCCGTAACGCGAATGACTTCATCAACAGTCGTTACGCCTTCGATGACCTTCTGCCGGGCATCGTCGCGAAGCAGGATCATCCCTTTGGAAGCGGCAATCTCGCGGACTTCGTTGGACTGCTTGCCGGCAAGGACCATGCGCCTTACCTCAGAGTCGATCTCGAGAATCTCGTAGATGCCGGTTCGACCTCTAAATCCGGTTCGAGCGCAATACTCGCAACCGCGGCCGCGGGAGTATTGACGGTCCTTGGGGAGATCGAGCTTCTGCAGAATCTGGGGCTCCGGATCGTAGTCCTCTTTACACTTGGGACAAACGAGACGAACAAGTCGCTGCGCGATGCTGCAGGTGACGCTGCTGCAGAGCAGGAACGGCTCGATCCCCA
>JANYLD010000197.1 GCA_025363835.1 Armatimonadota bacterium | reverse complement strand
TTGTTAAAATCCGTGCCTGGTCACCGCACTCCATATCGCATTGGTTCTTTCTTCATTTTTCCGAGATAATGGAAGGGCGTGTTTATGCACATGTCGCCTCGGGAGCGGATTGGGTATGCGAGCATTGGTGGCTTGCTGCTTTTTGCTTTTGGTTACATTGGGTCGCGACACCTACGGCAGCCGGCCCCGATTGTTTTTGAGAACTCCACCAGTCACTCTCGGAGCGGTTTAGTCAAGCGGAATTCTGGTGTGCCTGGGGCTTCTACTCCTGCTCCCGCTACCGTTTCCGAGGATGGGGACGTCGTAGTGCATGTGGCCGGAGCCGTGAAGGCGCCAGGCGTGGTGCATATGAAGAGCGACGCCCGAGTTGTGGACGCAATCCACGCGGCAGGCGGGCCGGTGGCGAACGCGGATTTAGACTCCATTGATTTGGCTGCGAAGCTGGTGGATGGCACGCAGTTGCGGGTGCCTTCCAAAGGTTCAACTTCACCTGTCGGTCACCGGGGTTTGGAGAGCCATGGTTCTAGGGCCCAGAATGTGCCGCCTTTGGAGATTGATAAGTCCGGCTATTTTGCTCCCCTGTCGGTGGCCCCTGAATATCAGGCCGGCGCTTCTTCTGCTACACCTCCCGTCGTTTCATCTTCGCCTTCCTCCCATCGAGCCGGAAAAAAGTCTATTTCCGCAGTTGATGTGAATACGGCGGGGTTGGAGGAGTTGCAATCGCTGCCAAGCGTCGGAGCAACTACGGCTCAGAAAATCCTGGATTACCGTCAGAGCCACGGGGCTTTTAAGTCAGTTGAAGAGCTGATGGGCGTGAAGGGGATTGGGGCGAAGAAGCTTGAGAAGATGCGTGCCTTTGTTAAGCTCTGAATGGGATTGCTCGATTTTTGATTGCCGATTGCTTGATTGGGATGACTCCAGGGCACGCACTCCCGCTGGTTCTTCTGGGGTGGATAAGTTGTGGTTAAAAGGGCTATCCTGGTAATTCAACGTGGGTGAGACAGGCGGGCGGCTTTGTGTGGAAAAGTTTTTGGCTGCATTTCACCGTTGTGCCACGTCCTTTCCCACGAACCAGCGCCACGCGCACGGAGCTATCTAGGCTATGCAACCAGGCAACCTCTTTGAGAATCAGGCGACCATAAAGGTCATCGGCGTCGGCGGGGCGGGAAGCAACGCGGTCAACCGGATGATCGAAGAGGGCGTCATCGGTGTTAAGTTTGTCGCGCTCAATACGGACGCGCAGGCTTTGAGCGTCTCCCACGCAGATAAGAAGATCCACCTTGGCGAGGGCCTCACGAAGGGGCTGGGCGCGGGTGGTAACCCGAGCGTTGGCGAAGCGGCGGCGCGGGAAAGTGAGCGGCAGATCGAGGCCGAGCTTGACAACGTCGACATGGTGTTCATTACGGCCGGCATGGGCGGCGGGACGGGCACTGGCGCGGCTCCGGTTGTGGCTGAGTTGGCCAAGCGACGCGGAATTTTGACGGTTGGCGTGGTGACGAAGCCTTTCCTCTTCGAAGGTCCCAAACGGCGTCGGTTGGCGGAGGAAGGCGCTGAGAGGCTTAAGGCCCACGTTGACACCCTGATCACCGTGCCGAATGACCGGCTTCTCAGCGTGGTGGAGAAGAAGACCACGATGCAGGAGGCGTTCTCCGCGGCCGATGACGTTCTTCGGCAAGGCGTGCAAGGGATTTCCGACATCATTCTTCTGCCCGGCATCATCAACGTGGACTTTGCGGACATCCGATCCGTCATGTCGAACGCCGGCGTGGCGCTGATGGGGCTCGGGCGCGGGCATGGGGAGCAAAGAGCACGTGTGGCGGCTCAGATGGCCGCGAACAGTCCTCTGTTGGAGACGACCATCCAGGGCGCGAAGAGGATTCTTGTCAACGTGACAGCGGGCGCGGACTTCAGCATTGGGGAAGCGCATGAGGCGATGGAATACATTCTGCAGTTTGCGGATGCTGAGGATGCAGACATCATCATGGGCCACGTTCTGAAGGAATCGGTGGAGGGCGAGGTGATGATCACCTTGCTGGCGGCGGGGATGGAGCCAGGCGGAAGCCGACCCCGCGCGGACTCCGCGGTCATCGAGTCGGCCCAGCCCCGACCGCGTCAGGCTGATGAGCCCATTACCGAAGCGGAGATCGAACAGACTTCCGCGGTCACACCAATTCAGCTCGACGAGCTGGATGTGGACATACCCACCTTCCTTCGCCGCCAGCGGCAGAACGGATAAGCGACTCTAACGGACCCCCCGCCTTTCTCGGGGGCGGGGATTTTTTCAAGCGTTAAGCGTTAAGCGTTGAGCGTTAAGTTCGGTGTTTTAGACTTAGATCGCCTATGGTATTGCCCTTTTCGAGGCTATGTTTCTACGAACCCTTGGGGATTGATTTTCTGCGGAGGACTGGCTGGGAGTCTCGAATCCAAACTCCGCAACCTCCTTCGCTAAAGCTACGGCGGTCAAGAGCTACGGTGGAACCCTCGGCCCCGTGTACTTTTTCAACTTCTTCGCGGTAACCGTACAAGTTCTTCCACGGCGCACCAGGCTCGGTGTATTTGTCACGTGTTTACGTGTCGCTAGTTGTGTGTACTTGGCTTCTGGTTCAGAATTAGCCTAAACTGGGTTGGATAGTGTCTTCCATCGTATTCGGGCGTAGGCTCCTCGGCGTTCGGCGTAGGAAAACAGGTTTGGTGGGCCCTCTAGGCTTTTAAATGGATATTGAACTGGAGGAGTCTAGACCAAGTCGGGAAGCTCAGATTCTTTCGCTGGCTGCGGAAGGAATGACAGATCGGCAGATTGCCCTGGACTTGGATATCAGTGGAGCCACCGTTGACACTTATTGGCGGCGGATTAGGGCGAAGTTCGGTGCTTCCAGTCGGACCGAGGCGGTGGCGAAGGCCCTCAATTTACGATCGGCGAGCGCAATTACGCTGGCTCACCAGGAAAATGACCGCCTAGTGCTGCTGATGCACGAGCATATCCGGGTTGAAAAGGAGCTTCAGGACCGAATTGCGAGCGATGAGGCTATTGCAGCCGGCCAGGTCCATGAATTGAAGGCCCTTTTAGAGAACCTTTGGCGAACAAGGCTTTTGTTGGGCAATTTGGGCACGGTGATGTGGTGGGTGCAGCCCGAGGCGCCTTGGACCATCGATTGGATTTCCGACAGCGTAGCTCAGTGGGGTTATGAGGCGGCGGAGTTGCAAGCAAAGAAGTCGTTGTTGACGCTTGTTCACGAAGATGATGCTTTGTCCTTTGAAGCAGGGGCTTTACTCGCGCTGCGCGGGCAACATGACCCGTTGGAGCGGGAGTATCGCATCAAGACCGCGAAGGGCGACGTGCGATTGGTGCGTGAGCGGCTCACCTCGATGGTGACGCCGGTTCGGAACGAGCGCAGTTTGATTGGGATTCAGATGGACGTTAGCCCGGCGCTTTAGCCGAGAGCAGGGTTCCGGGCACATTGGACACTAGGACTAACCGGACCGACAGGACGAATAATTCATAAGCGCGTTTCAGGTTTTCTGAGCGGAATGTCGAAGAAGAAGGTGCTTCCTTTTCCTGGCTCGCTTTCTACTTGAATTTGGCCGCCGTGGGCCTCTACGACGAGCTTACAGAAGGTTAAGCCTAGACCGGTGCTCATGACTCGGCCCCCTCGGCGAGCCTCGACTTGGCCAAATTTTTCGAAGATGTACTCAAAGGCCTCCGTCGGAATGCCCTCGCCGGTGTCGCATACGGCCATGGCGATTGAGCGGGCATCGTCGCTTAGCCGGGCTGCAAGGACGACGTTTCCGGCCGGAGGGGTGAATTTGATGGCATTGCCGAGGAGGTTGACGAGGGTTCGGCGGAGCTTGTCGGGGTCGCCTTGGAAGGTCGGGAGGTCTGGCGAGACTCGTTGGGCGATGTTGACGTCCTTGCTTTTGGCCAGGGACTTGACAAGGAGGATGGCTCCCTGCACAAGCTCTGTAACAGACAGGTCTGCATATTCGAGCTGCATAGAGCCGGCTTCCGATTTTTCCACGTCGAGAAGGTCGTTGATCATGCTTAGAAGGGTTTCGCTGCCGCCAACGGCTATGGCGATCATTTCTTGTTGCTCTGCGTTGAGATCGCCGACGACGTCCAAGGTTTGCATGCCTGCGATAAGGGAGGTTAGGGGTGTGCGCAAGTCATGGACGATCATGCTTGTCATGTCGTCGTGGACCCTTTCCAGCTCCTGAAGCTGTTTGTAGTTTTTTTGGAGCTCTTCGTGAAGATGCACTTCCCGGTCGTGTGCGCGCTTTCTGTCTAGGCAGGCGCCGATCCGCGCTTTGAGGATAGTCGGGTTGAAGGGCTTCGGGAGATAGTCCTCGGCGCCCATTTCGATGCAGCGGGCCACGGAATCCAGCTCATCAAGAGCGGAGATCATGATGACGGGGATGTGCTGGAGACGCCCGTCCGCTTTGATGCGACGGAGGACTTCAAATCCGTCTGTTCCGGCCATAAGGATATCGAGGAGGACAAGGTCAAAGGTTTCGCTCTGGAGCATGTCGAGCGCTCGCTCGCCGTTCTCAGCGGTGTCCACGGCGTACCCCTGCATCTCGAGCCGGCGCGAGAGGACGTCACGGTTGTTCTCGTCGTCATCCACGACGAGAAGATATCCCTGGCCCGCCCCGGACGCTGATTCTCCTTTTAATGGCTTCGTGGGAACCGGCTGGGAGCGGGACTCCTCCGCAAGGTTGAGCGGGGCTGAGGGCAACGTGAACGTGGGCTCAATCTCGCTCGCGAAATTCTCGCTGATTATTGAAAGCAATCGGTGGCCGGCTGCGAGCACCTTTGTTAGATCAGGGGCGAACGCTTCACTTCCAGTTTCGTCGGCCAACTCTAAGAGTAGTTCGGCATAGCCGATCACGTGATTGAGCGGACTTCGCAGGTCGTGAAGAAGGGTTGGCGGGAGGACGTGTTTGGTGTGCTTGGACTCGCCTGCGGACGGCTCAATCATGGGCTGGGCTCCCGTGAAGCGGCGGCGACTCCGCTCAAAGCAGCTTCGATTTTAGTGAGCAGGCGGGCAAGATCAACAGGCTTGGTGTCGTAGTCATCGCAGCCTGCTTCGAGCGCCTTATCTCGGTCGCTGGACATAGCGTGAGCAGTCAGCGCGATAATCGGGATGTGCTTGGTGGCCTCGCTCGCCTTAATTTGGCGCGTGGCTTCCCAGCCGTCGAGGAGTGGCAGGCTCATGTCCATGAGAACGAGGTCCGGCTTTCCGGTCTGGCTCATCTCCACGCCGCTGACACCGTCAACCGCGAGAATGACTTCGTAGCCTTTTCGCATGAGTCGGCGCGACAGCATGTCGCGGTTCATCTCGTTATCTTCAATTAGTAGGATCTTAGCCATTAGGTATCCAGGTTTAGCATGCTTACGCACTCATGGAACGAGCGGCACAAGCAGTCAGCAGGTCCTTTACTTGATCGAGCACAGCTTCTCGCGAACTGCCCCCAGTATGGAGGATGGTCTCAACAGTGCCGTTCAGTCGCCTGCGTTCGTCGGCTGTGAGATCATTTGCAGTCAGCACGACGATTGGAATGGATCGCCAGTCGTTGTTCATTCGCACCTGCTCAACGAACACAAAGCCTCCCATATCCGGCATCATGAGGTCGAGGAGAATCACACTTGGACGCTCCCGCTCCATGCATTCGAGCGCGGCATTCCCATCTGCAGCGTCCGTCACCTTCCAGCCCTCTCGTTGCAACATGTTGTGAGTGAGGGCCCGGGTATTGGTGTCAGCTTCGATCAACAAGACGGGACATGGAGGGTTTGGACACGCGTACTTTTTGAGAATGCGCGACAGACGTCTGCGATCGACTGGCTTTGTGGCATACTCCGCGGCGCCGAGGGTGAACCCGCGATCGGGGTCGTCCAGCATCGTCAGCATGATCACGGGAATATCGCGAAGCTCGGGGTCAGCCTTAAGGGCAGAGAGGACGCTCCAACCGTCCATGTCAGGCATCATGACGTCCAGAGTGATAGAAGCGGGCTGCAATTGGCGCGCAAGCCGGAGCCCGGCTTTGCCTCCGGAAGCGGTCCGCACCTTAAAGCCTTCCTTGGTTAGGAATCTCTCCATCAGGTCGCGTTGGGCGGGGTCGTCATCGATCACGAGGACGCAGTTGCTATCGATTAAACTGGGGTCTGTTCCGGTGACAATTTCGGTGGGTATCGCCGCCTCTTGATCTTCGGATTCGGAGGCCGAGTTAAGATTCAGTTGACTGACGATTGCGGGAAGCTTAATCGTGAAGATGCTGCCTTCACCAAGCATGCTATGAACTGTGACGTCTCCTCCCATGATTTGGCAGAAGCGGCGAGTGAGGGCGAGCCCCAGTCCGGTACCTCCAAATTTTCTAGTCGTGGAAGCGTCCGCCTGGGTGAAGTCTTGGAAGAGCTTGAGAATTTGGTCGGCACTTAGGCCAATGCCGGAGTCGGCGACTCGGAAAACGATCCAGTCGTGGCCGTCCATTTGCTCCCGTCCAGCGTCCAGCGTGATGCTGCCGCTTTGGGTGAATTTGGCGGCGTTTGAAAGGAGGTTGAACAAGCCTTGGCGCACCTTGATTTGGTCTGCATGCATCCCGCCCAAGTTGTGAGAGCACTCGATATTAAGCGTGTTCTCATTCTTGTCAACCATTGGCCGGATCGTTGAGGCGACCTCGTCGATCATGGTGGCGATGTCGAAATCTTCGATGAAGAGCTCCATCTTTCCGGCCTCGATCTTCGACAGGTCGAGGATGTCGTTGATCAATGCGAGGAGATGTTTGCCCGCCGCATTGATCCTTTCGAGGTCGGAATTGAATTCGTCGAGCTTCATTTCGACAGCTTGTTCTTGGAGCATCTCGGAGTAGCCGAGAATCGCATTGAGCGGTGTGCGTAACTCGTGGCTCATGTTGGCGAGAAATACGCTTTTGGCTTTGTTGGCTTGCTGCAGAGATTGTTCATAGCGCTTGCGCTCTGTGACGTCGCGAGCGGCGGCGAATACACCTTGGAGTTTTCGGTCTCGGTCATGGAAAGTCGTCGCGTTGTAGGAAACCACGGTTTCCTGTCCATCTCTGGCGCGGGCAGTGAGCTCGTAATCGGTCACCTTGCCCTCACTTAAGACCAGCTTGATTGCATCTTCCGCACGTTCGGCGTCGGTGAAGTAGTCCTTAAACGGAGCGCCAATCAACTCATCACGAGTGCATCCGGTGAGCGCTTCCATCTGCTTGTTGACGTCGGTGATGATGCCCCTCGGATCAGTGGTGATGAGCGCGTCGATGTTCGATTCGATCAAGGAGCGGGTGTAGAACTGTTGATCTCGCACGCGCTGATCGAGGAGCATTCGCTCGGCCTCCACCTGCTTGCGGACGGTGTTGTCGGTTCCAATCAGAAGATAACCGATGATTCCCCCCTGTTCATCACGAAGGGCGGTCACGGAGACGATAGCGGGGAATCGGCTCTCATCTTTGCGGATATAAGTCAGCTCATAGATGTCTTCTATGCCACGTGAGGCTTTGAAAACCAGTGCTTCGAAGCCGGGTGTGATCGGGGTTCCCAGCTCGCTGCTAAGGGCTTTGGCTCTTGCGATGACTTCCTTGGGGTCGGAGATGTCGGCCGGGGTGATCTTGTTCATCACTTCGGAGGCTGCGTAGCCGAGCATCCGTTCGGCGCCCACATTGAAGATTTGAATGACGCCCTTTTCGTCGGTGGCGATACTTGAGAAGTTGGCGCTGTTGAAGATCGCGCTCTGCAACGCCCCCGCCTCGAGCAGCGCTCCTTCAGCCTGCTTGCGCGCTGTGTTGTCGGTGCCGATCAATAGATAGCCGATGATGGCGTCCTGCGCGTCGCGCAGCGCAGTGACCGAGACGACCGCCGGAAAACGGGTGCCGTCCTTGCGAAAGTAGGTCAATTCGTAGATGTCTTCGATCCCGCGCGAGGCCTTAAAGACCAGGGCTTCAAAGCCCGGAGTGATCGGTGTATCGAGTTCCAAGCTCAACGCAGCGGCACGCGCAATCACTTCCTGCGGATCGGAAATGTCGGCCGGGGTGATCTTGTTCATCACCTCGGCGGCCGTGTAGCCTAGCATGCGCTCGGCACCTACGTTAAAAATCTGTATGACGCCCTTCGCGTCGGTGGCGATGCTTGAGAAGTTGGCGCTATTAAAGATCGCGCTCTGCAACGCCCCCGCCTTGAGCAGCGCCTCTTCCGCCTGCTTGCGCGCTGTGTTGTCGGTGCCGATCAATAGATAGCCGATGATGGCGCTTTGATCGTCGCGCAGCGCGGTGACTGAGACCACCGCGGGAAAGCGGGTACCGTCCTTACGGATGTAAGTCAGCTCGTAGATGTCCTCGATCCCGCGCGCGGCCTTGAAGACCAGGGCCTCGAAACCCGGCGTGATCGGAGTGGCGAGTTCCAGGCTTAGCGCAGCGGCACGCGCGATCACTTCCTGCGGATCAGAAATGTCAGCCGGGGTTA
>JANYLD010000190.1 GCA_025363835.1 Armatimonadota bacterium | reverse complement strand
GCACCGCTGATTCCCTCCACGGATAAGGAGTTCCTGCCCTCCGTGGTATTGGGACGGTTGAAAATGGAGTCCGAGCAGGCCCGCACTGGGTTGGGGCGAGCGGTGCGGATGACCCCTTCCGAGGTCGTCGCCACCTGGCAGGCGCCGATTGTAGAACTCGTGCGCAGCGAGGCGACGTCTGGTGGCGTGCAGTATTTGACTGTTGAGAAGTTTGCCCTGGGAGCCACGGCACCGGTTTAGAAGAAGCCTAAATGGAGTGCCGTGTCTTTAGCACCGCTTTCCCCGAGGGCTTTAGCCCGACAGGTTTGACGCATTCGAAGAAAAGGCACAATTTTGAAGCGGCTAGCACTTGTCAGAATGGGCTAAACACAGAGGCACGGAGATCCACCAAAACTCCTCATTTGCCGCGCGCCAGGTCTAGCGCCCTGTCGAGCAACTCTAAACAATCCTTTTGCATTTCCAGCAACTCGAGGTCCAAATCGGGTCTATCCTTCGCACCCGATCCAATCCTTTCGGCGATTTCAAACAAGTCACGAGCGACTCCCAATGCTTCCAGCCTCAGGCCACGTCTTCGCATTTCGGGTTCGTATGCCGAGAAACGCGATCGTCGGTCCTTGCGTTGGTCCCCGGAATCATCGTCCTGCGGGCCGCCTAAACCTATAGCAGTCTGTGGCGGCTTATCGGGCGGTTGCCGGCTCCCGCCCGGTGCAGGTCGAGGAATAGGGAATTCGTCCACTTGTCGAGCCTCTTAGTGTTCTATCGCGCACTTTGCCAAAGGGCCCTGTGGCACGCGTATAGCGCGTGTCTTAGGCACATGGTTAAGCGCTCAAGCCTGCAAATCAGGATTCGGTTGCGCGTTCTTCCAAAGCGTTTCCAGATCGTAGAACTGCCGCTGCTCGTCGCGCATGACGTGGAGGACGATGTCGCCGTAGTCGTGCAGGACCCAGCCGGTGTGGTCACCGTCGGTGCGGATGGGCTTGATCTTGTGCTCGGCCAAGCGCTCGCTCACCTTGTCGGCGATCGAGGCGACGTGGCGGTCGCTGGTTCCTGTGCAGACGACGAAGTAGTCGGCAATCGACGTCTTCTCCCGGATATCTAAGGTCTCGATGTTCTCGGCCTTCAGCTCGTCGGCCGCGTTGATGATGATATTTAGTTTTTCTTGTGCGGTCATTCAGCTCCTATACAGATTGTTCTGCCGAATATAGTCCAGAATCGAGTCTGGGACCATCGGTTTCACCGGCTTTTCTCGGGCGAGCCGGTCACGAATGTCAAAAGAGGCGACTTCCATGGGGTCCATGGTCACGAAGTCCACGCGGTCTCGAAACTCCTCGGGAATCCTTGCCACCATTTGCGTCTCAGAGTAAGGCGGCCTCAGCGCCGCGCCAAGTCTACAGAGCCTTAAAAGACGTTCCGGGTTCTTCCAATTGGACAAGTCCTTCAATGCGTCCGCCCCCACGATGAACCAGTAATCCGCGGGCTGAGCCGCTTGCAGTTCTTCCATCGTGTCCACCGCATAACTCTGCCCACCACGCGAGATCTCCAAATCGGAAACCGCTAACTTTGGTTGCCCCTTGATCAACAGTTCCGTCATGGCCAGCCTCTGCTTGGAGGAAGCCATGGCTCTGCGCTTTAAAGGGTTCTTGGCTACTGGCATAAAGATAACTTCTTCCAGCTCAAGTTGCTCAATAGCCGCTTTCGCGAGCGCCAAATGGGCGATGTGTGGAGGATCGAAGGTGCCCCCGAGAATTCCTAGTCTCACGCGGGCACCTTTGGTGATGCGGGCTGTGGGCTGTGGGCTGTGGGCTGAGAGGCGTAGAGCGTAGAGCGTTGAGCGTAGCGCGCCGCCAGAGGGTCGTGGAGCGTTGAGCCTTGAGCCTTGCGCGTAGGGCCTTGAGCGTAGAGCGTATCGCGTATGGCGCAAAGTCCAGATTCCGCGCTCCGAGTTCCGAGTTCCGAGCCAGCGTGCACGCACCCAGGACCCGAAACCCAAGACCCAATACCCGTTTCCCTCATGACTGATCCGAGAAGGCGAACTCGATTTCTCCGATCTCTACGGACTCGCCTTCCTCCACGCCCATCTCGCGCAGCTTTTCGATCACGCCCATCCGCTCCAGGCGCCGATGGAGGTGCCTTAGGGCGTCGCGGCTCGAAAGGTCGGTCATGGCGACCATCCGCTCCACGCTCTTGCCTTTCACCCTGAACCGTTCTTCCTCCCGAGTCACCTCGAAAGCATGGTCGGGAACAACTTGAGTGGCTGGGGTCAACGTCAATTCATCGCTCGTCGGCGCGCGCTCCAGTGCATCCACCATCGCGTGCTGCAGGCCCTCCAAGCCAACGCCTGTAATGCCAGAGATCGCGAAGACCGGGTGGCCGAATTTCTGGAATTTAGCTTCCAGCTCTTTGATCTCCGCAGGCTGGATGAGGTCAACCTTGTTCAAGGCGATGATGCGGGGACGATTCCAGATCTCCTCGGAGTACAGGTTCAACTCGTTCTCGATCAACTCATAGTTGGCCACTGGGTCTGACTCGTCGATCGGCAACGCGTCCACGACGTGGAC
>JANYLD010000172.1 GCA_025363835.1 Armatimonadota bacterium | reverse complement strand
CGGCACGACAAAAGCCGTTGACTGGGACATTCCAAAAGAGATCGTATCGTTCGATGACTACTATCAGGAATTCACCAAGAGTGATGTCAAGTTCCGACAGGATTACGATGCCCTGCTTGAATACAGTCGCTCTATCAACAGCACCCTGCAAGCCAAGAAGATAACTGAGGCGGATCGGGGCTACCTCATAAGCGGCATCTTGATAGCCTTGCAGAATCGAGCCTTTGCCAAGAGTTATGCGACACATCGAACAGCGAAGCAGTTAGCTGAAAGTCTGTTCAATACAATCATCACTGAATTCGAGAACGCTGAACTGCCAACAGAACGTCGCGATGTTTTGCGCGGAGCTTTCTCCTTCATCATTCATCAACCCTCTTTAACGAAGGATCATGAATTCATCGTCTCATTGATTAAAGGCATAGACGACAACATCAACGCGTTTATGAAGACGCACCAATACTACGACACCATCGGGCAGTTTTACGTAGAGTTCCTTAGATACGCGAACAACGATAAGGGTCTAGGCATTGTGCTCACGCCGTTTCATATCGCAGAACTATTTGCGGAGTTAGCGGAAGCGAACAAAGATAGCATCGTATTTGATAACTGCTGCGGCACTGCTGGCCTTTTAATCGCAATGATGAAGGTCATGACCAAAGACGCTGGCGCAGACACCAAGCTTCAACAGCGCATCAAATGCTCACAGCTTTACGGAATCGAGTTTCAACCGAAGATATATGCGCTTGCCGTCTGCAATATGATCCTTCATGGTGACGGCAAGACGAACATTTACCGAGGTGATTGCTTCGAGGACGGCCCCACCATTTGCGCTGACGCCAAACCAACTATCGGAGTCTTGAACCCTCCCTACAAACAAAAGACCGTAGCTGAGGACAGAGAGGAGCTAGAGTTTGTCTTGAATAATCTGGAATGCCTCCAAAAGGGTGGCAAGTGCGTTGCAATCGTTCCGATTACGTGTGCGACCGCACCCACTGGGGCAATCGCAGAATTCAAGCGCAAATTATTGGAGCAACACACCTTAGAAGCAGTAGTTTCAATGCCGATTGAGTTGTTCCATAACTCTAAGACTACGGTCGTGACCTGCGCCATGCTTTTCACCGCTAAGGTGCCTCATCCCAAAGGGAAGAAATCGTGGTTCGGCTATTGGCGAGACGACGGGTTCGTGAAGACCAAGCATCGCGGACGGACAAACGCTCTTGGAATGTGGAGCCTGATCAAAGAGGAGTGGGTAACTTCCTTCCGCAACAGAGAGACAGTCAGCGGCCTTAGCGTCATGCAGGAAGTTGGCCCCATGGATGAATGGTGCGCTGAAGCCTATTTGCCGACGGATTACGACTCCGTGAACCAGGCTGCATTGTGCGATATAGCGAGACGCCACGCTATTGCACAGATAATGAATGAGAGTGCGGTGTAACGATGAAGATGGAACCCCTGAACAAGATTTTTGCCGTCGTTCACGGCAATAAGCTGGACATGAACAAAATGCATGAATGCAAGCCTGGGCCTGACGCCATTGCATTCATTGGGCGGTCTGGCGAACGCGGCGGGGTGGCTGGTTTCGTGGAACGCGTCGAAACAGTAAAGCCGTTTGAGGCAGGGTTAATAACGGTGGCCCTTGGCGGCTCCGCCCTCTCGTCGTTTCTCCAATCCCGACCGTTTTACACAGCGCAGAACATAGACGTGTTGCGGCCCCTTGAGCCAATGTCCATGGACGTAAAGCTCTACTACTGCCTGTGCATTGAGGCAGACCGTTTTCGGTACAGCACCTTCGGTAGAGAGGCAAACCGAACGCTCAAGACCCTTCTGGTGCCTTCGCGTGACAGTGTGCCCCAATGGGTGAAAGGCGCGACCAAGGACACCATAAAGGCACTTTGTGAAGATCTTGGCGAGATCGCGGGCGCTGCCGACCATACGGACGATGAGGACCCCAACCCGCGCAACACGAAATGGTACTCCGCGCATCCTTTGACTACAGAGCAAGCCATCAGGAAGGCCGTGGGAGTTCCTGAACCCAAACGGGCGCGGTCCTAGGGTCAGACCAACCAATCGCAGAATCGCAGCTTTGAGCTTATGCTACGTAAAGTGCATAATTCCGTTTCAGAATTCCGATAGGCAAGCGTCAGTAATGGTTGCACTGGCAAGCCGAATCCAACATTTTGCAGGCTTCGAGATTTTCCTCTACATACTAATCACTACTTCCCTATTGAAGCAGTGGGACGTAGTGTGAAGGGAATGCGAAATTTTGATCAGTATGTCGTAACCGTGACTCGTCTGATGTGCGACGGCATAGTCTTCTCTCGTGGCGAACTTGTTCCCGCCAAAAGCGCCAGAAGCAAGGGCCGTCGGCTCTGCGAGTCTGGAGCCTTGGCCCCTCTCCTTCCCGAGTCAAATGGAACTGCGGAAACCAACCATTTCGTCGATAGAATGTGTCAGACCATTTGAACAATTTTGCGTAATCGGTTAACAGGTCATGGACCTTGCTTGGGTTCGAGACAATCTGAAGTGCGCACACCGCAATCGCAAGATGGTACAGAATGAGAATAAGGGTTACATGGTTCTTGCTGACCCTCGGTGACTGGTATGCAGCAGCTTAATCTAGGGGCCCTATCGGATCGGGAGATTGAAATCCTCGAAGGCGCTATCAACGGCCTAACGGACCAGCAGATTGGCAACGCCATCAACATCAGTGCGAGCACCGTCAACAGCTACTGGGTCCGCATCCGCGGCAAGCTGGGGCACCTTAGCCGCACAGAGTTCGTCTCTCGCATCCTTCAGCAGCGCGCCCTAAAAGAAAACGATGCTCTTCGATCAAGAATCGCAGAATTGGAGGCCGAACTCCTTAGAGCGCAAAAAGGAACCTGGAACTCTGAAAACGCCGAGATGTTGAGGGTCGTCTTCGAATCCCACCCAGACCCAATCCTCGTCCTGAATGAGCAAGGCGTCATCCTCGCCACTAGTGCCAGGGCAGGCCAATTTTTTGGCTACCTGCCCGAGGAGATGCTCGGATGCAATCTCGCGGAGTTCATTACCTCTAACTCAAGATTCAATAACAAGAAATCGGTCTTCGACCTTGAAGGGCTAGAAAAGCTCGGAAACTTAGCCCTCGAGTACGCCATCTTTGCCAAAGTCAAAGACGGCTCACTCGCCCGAGTTTTCCTCCTCCCCCAGACCGCAAGCGTGGGCATAACGAAGATCGTGATCTGCGTCATCCGTCCCTTCACCGAAGAAATCCAAGTCCGCCAAGCCCGAGCTTCCGTAATGCTAGCTAGCGGTAGCCTTGAGACTTGAGCATTAAGGGTAGAGCTTTGAGCGTTGAGCTTTAAGACTCTAGCTTTGAGCCTAATGCGAAAGGATGGGCCGGAAAGATCGAAGCCCAGCATCCTCATAGGCTGATCCTCAAACTCAGGAGGCTCAAGGCTTCTCAATCTCCTCCACCAAGACAATCACGCCCCTAGGCTCAGCACCGGTGCCGTCAAGTGGCGTGCAAAGGACCCTGCAATGAACGGTCTTTCCGCGCCGGTTCATGCCATCCAGCGTCAACTCCTCGCACTTCGAGCCATTCAAACACGCCTTAACCGGCGCTCGCAACTTGTCCGTTGGCAAGCCTATATCCAGGTTCAAAAGGTGCTTCCCGTCCACCTCATCCGCCCGCAAGCCCCACATATCCTCAGACTTCGAATTCCAACTCAATATCTGCAAGGTCCGGTCCACCACGATCACGCTCTCGCTCAAGCTGCTCATCACCGATTGCAAGAAAGCGTACGCTTCGTTGAGATCCACACCTCGCGTCCTCAACTCCTCATTCATCGTCTCCAACTCTTCGTTGCTCGACTGCAACTCCTCGTTCATCGTCTCCAACTCTTCGTTGGTCGACTGGAGCTCCTCATTCGTCGTCTCCAACTCCTCAATAGTCGACTGCAATTCCTCGTTCGTCGTTTGCAACTCCTCGTTGGTGGATTGCACCTCTTCATAAGCGGTCTCCAACTCTTGGTTGAAGTTCTGGAGGTCTTCTTGCAGCCGCTTCACGCCAGTCATGTCTTCAAAGGTAACGGTCATGCCCAGAAGCTCGCCAATCCCGCCAAAAAGGGGGGTGATTTTAACGTTCAGCATCAGCGATTCCCGGTTTTGCGGGCTCCAGCGGACATCCTTGTAGCTCACTGGCTTTCTGTACTCATACACCTGATCGATGCCCGAACGCAGTTCTACCGGCCGGAACGAGAATTCCAAATCTTCCAGCACCTTGCCAAGATCCCGACTCGATAAGGAAAACGTAGCCCGCGCCTTCTCGTTGGCAAACGCCAGTTGATTCTTCAAATCCAAAACAACTTGCGCCACCGGGCCAGAATCAAACGCCGAGGCTCTCAGCATGTTAGAGGCCGTCTGAATTGCATTCCCTGCCGCTTTTCCGTCCGCATGCCCGTTCCCATTACCGTTCCCCGGGCTAAGCAAGGGTAACCGCTCCCGCGTCCTGCTCCCAGGAACGCGAGCGAACACGTTCCGCTTGGGATCGACCGGTAAAAACGACCCGTGGTGATTCAAAAGCGTCTCAGCCTTGCCCAGGAACATGAATCCGTCGTCGTTCAGGGCAAAGTGAAACCGCGCCAGCATGCGATCCTTCGCCTCCGCGTTGAAGTACATCAGCGTGTTCCGGCATAGCAACAAGTCGACCCGGGAAATTGGCGCATCCTGAATCAGGTCATGCTTGCCAAAGATGATAGACCTGCGTAAATCCCGGTCAAAGACGTACGGTTCTTGAACCTTGTCGAAATACTTCTTGAGCAGAGCCTCCGGCACAGTTTTGACGTCTTTCGACGAATACGAGGCCAGGCGCGCACGGTTTAAGGCGTCGTCATCGAGGTCCGTGGCGTAGATCTTGACCCTTTCCCTAAAGCCTTCAACGCCAAGCGCTTCCGCCAAAAGCATCGCCAACGTGTACGCCTCTTCTCCCGAAGCACAGCCGGCCACCCAAGCTCGTATGTGCTTGGAACCATTCTTCTTTTCGATCACTTTCGGAATGACTTCAGCCGCCAAATAGGCCCAACTCTCCTCATCTCGAAAGAACGACGTCACGTTAATGAGGATGGTGTTAAAAAGCTCCTGAAATTCGTCCGGATGGACTTCGAGGAAATCCTGGTACTCGTCGTAGGACACGAGGCCGTGCGTCTGCATTCGCTTTTGGACGCGCCTGCTAAGTGTGGTGCGCTTATAAGCGGTGAAGTCAAACCCTCGGGTCGCCTTCAGATACGCCAAGAGTTGCTCGAGGTCGCCCGAAACCTCCGGAAGCGAATCCTCCGCCTCATTCAAAGCCAGCGCTTCACTATCGTTCTTCTCCACCACATCCTAATTCTACGGCTTTTTATCAACGGCATGATCGATCGTTTGACTAAGTAGATTTCGAAGAAGCTGAACTCGCCTGGCGCCAGCCTCGATCTTGTTCGTATAGTAGCGCATGCCGGCCTCCCTGTGCTGGTCGCTTGCTCGAACCAGCAGCCGCCGAGACAGGCCCAAATTCTCCTCTATCGACTTTAGCGCCTCCCAGAGAGCTGCCTCCAGCTCGTCGGACTGGTGGATTTCAAGAGACTCCGGGGTGTAAGCATGCCCCACTCTGCAGCGGTAGTGCACGATCCCGTCTTCTTCCGATTCAAATAGAGTGCCATTGCACTCGGGACAAGTGTAGGCCGAGGGCCTCCCCGCCGCCTCAAGTTCCCGCAGACGGTCGACATTCATTTCCGTCGGGTCCAAGCCCTGCTCATACGGGGTTGGACTGTCGCATTCCACTTCAGGACTGTTCACTAGCTCCACAAGGGCGGCCGCCAAGCCGGCCAACGGCGCCACCGTGTCAACCTTTACGTGTGAAATCGCATTGCGAGGCATGTCTCCAAACAACGCTTCCTCAGGGTCCTGCACAAGCGCGACCCCGCCTGCTCTCTTGATCGCATTCAAGCCCATCACCCCGTCGTCCAATAAGCCGGACAAGATAACGCCCGCCGCCTTGCATCGGTAGCTTGAAGCCGCCGAGCGAAAAAGTGGATCGATCGCCGGCCGGTGCCCGTTCTCCTTCGGTCCTCGCACAACGCTGATCTCCGAGCCCTTTATCAACATGTGGAATCCGGGCTGAGCTACATAGATTCTGCCCATCTGAATCTCTTCCTTATCTGCAGGGTGAGATGCCCTGAGCTTGCCATACCGCGTTAATATCTCGGGCAAAACGCTCGTCGCATTCTCCGGAAAATGGATGACCAGAAACACCGCGGCGTTTAACTCCTCAGGCAGGTACTCGACGAAGCTTTTCATAGCCTCGACCCCGCCTGCCGAAGCGCCAACGACAATCACCTTGATCATAAGTGCTCAGCCACCTTACAGTAGACACGCATTCAGTGCTTATGTTCATTCTACTGCCGCTGAGGACGCTCCGCTGTTGCATATTGCTTGTGTTTATAAAATTAAATCGGTTCACGTTGAAGCCTCGCACGAAATCCACTACTGAGAAATCGCTACAGCAGGCCACTCAGATGTACTGTAGGCTAACACCATGATCTCTTCGCCCGCGCGCCACTACAAGGTTCTCGTTTCGCGCTTGATGGTGGGAGGCCGACTCTTTTCCAAGGGTGACATCATTACGTCAGATTCACTCACCAGCCTCGCTGAGGTCGTCCGCTCCGGAGCCCTCGTCCAAGTGCCCGGTGAAATCGAGTCAAACCCGTCTATAGGCATTCTCCTCGATCTCGACGAGCCCACTCCAACACCTGCATTCGCAAAAGCTGCGCTCTAGCAAAAACGAGCAGCAATTTGTTTGTCATCCTGGGCGAGTCTGCGAGTCGAGGACCTGACTTGCACTTCCCACACGTAACCTAGCTCCTGACCAAACAAACGACTGTAGATACTTCTATGTACGCAGTTCTATGAACAATCCCCCTTTTGCCCCTATCCAAAGAGGCGGAGACTTTGGCCAAGAGCAAAGCCCAGGTTCGATTTTGATAGATTTGCTTGAGCTATGGATTGACCCTCTTACTAACGAAAGCATCTCGGCAACGCTGGACGCCCAAGGAAAATGCCTGCTCAGGTTTGACCTCAGTGATATGTCGCTCTCGATCGCGCTTACCCGCGACTCGATCTGCGCCGTTCTCCTCGGCGCCAAAATCCACTTCGCCTCCCCCGAAGGCGCCTGCGAGCTCCGCCTCATCGGAGAAGAAGTCGAAATCCGGGTCCGTCAATGGCAAGGCGAAGAACGAGTGGTCCTCATCGCAGCCGAAACGCTCAACGCCGCCTCCACCCAAATCTTCCCGCCAACGTTAAAGAAAAAAGTCGATTGGCAGTGAGCGAGGTTCCAGTCTCCCTTCCCCTTGTGCCGATGATTGTGTGTGGTCTCCTCTTGCCCGGATGTTCGTGCCGGGGAGCGAGCGAGGGAAGGGCTGGCGATGGGGGCTCCGCGCCTTAGAAATCTCACCATATTTCGATCAGACCGGCAGCCGTCGAATCCCGCATCCCGCATCCCGTATCCCGCATCCCGTATCCCGTATCCCGCGCTAGCTTTCCATCGACTCGTACTTGTCCTTCAACGTGTTCACCACGTTCGAATCAGCCAACGTCGTCGTATCCCCCAAAGCCCGCCCTTCAGCCACGTCCCGCAAAAGCCGCCGCATGATCTTGCCGGACCTCGTCTTCGGCAACTCCGCCGCAATGATAATGTCATCGGGCCGCGCGATCGCCCCGATCTTGTGCGCGACGTGCGCCTTCAATTCATCGATCAGCCCCGGCCTGTTTTGATGAGTTGACCGCAGCAACACAAACGCTGAGATCGCCTGCCCCTTCAAATCGTGCTTTTTGCCGATAACCGCCGCCTCGGCCACGGCCGGGTGATCGACCAGCGCCGACTCCACTTCCATCGTCGAGATGTTATGTCCGGCCACCAACATGATGTCGTCCACCCGGCCGAGCAACCAGAAATAGCCGTCTCCATCCATCTTCGTCCCATCACCAGGGAAGTATTTGCCAGGGAACTTGCTCCAATAAGTCTTGATGAACCGTTCCGGGTCGTTATAGATCCCTCGGGTCATCGCCGGCCAAGGCCGCGTCAACGCAAGATAGCCGCCCACCTCTTGGCCAGGTTTACGAACCGCGCCGAGATCGACTCCTTCTTCGTTCAAGACCACCGCCTCGATCCCAGGAAAAGAATGCGTGGCCGAGCCGGGCTTCGTGTGCGTGATCCCCGGTAAGGGTGTAATCATGATCTGCCCGGTTTCCGTCTGCCACCACGTGTCCACCACCGGGCACCGTCCCTTGCCGATGAACTGCTGATACCAAATCCAAGCCTCGGGATTGATCGGCTCACCTACCGAGCCTAGCAGCCGCAAAGAAGACATGTCGCAACGCTCCGGGTACTCGTCCCCCCACTTCATGAAGGCCCGAATCGCGGTCGGCGCCGTGTAGAGAATCGTGATCTTATGCGCTTCGATCAGACGCCAAAACCGGTCCTTATCCGGCATATCCGGCGCGCCTTCATACATCATCACGCTCGCCCCGCAAGCCAGCGGCCCGTAGACCACATACGAATGCCCGGTCACCCAGCCACAATCCGCCGTACACCAAAACAGGTCGTCCTCTTTAAGATCGAAAACCCACTTTGTCGTCGCCATCACGCCGGTCAGGTAGCCCCCCGTCGTGTGAATAATCCCCTTGGGCTTCCCCGTCGACCCGCTCGTATAGAGTATGTAAAGCAGATCCTCTGCGTCCATGCTTTCGCAAGGACATTCCACAGATTGCCGTGGCACCAACTCCTCCCACCGCACATCGCGCCCTTCTACCCACTTGCCTTGGTCATACGCGGGCGTCGGCACTCCTTGTGTCATCAACCCCTCTGAGCCAGTCCGCTTGAGCACCAACACCTTCTCAATGCTCGGGCACCCCATTTGAATCGCCTCGTCGACGGCTCGCTTGAGTGGCACAACGGATCCCCGCCGCCAGCCTCCATCCGCCGTAATAACCGCCTTCGCCTGCCCATCGTTGATGCGATCGAAAAGAGATTCCGCGCTAAATCCGCCGAACACCACCGAATGCGCCGCCCCAATGCGGGCGCAAGCCAGCATGGCAAAGGCCAGTTCTGGCACCATCGGCATATAAACGCAGACCCGGTCGCCCTTGCCCACGCCGAGCTCTTTCAGAGCATTGGCCAGCCGGCTCACCTCATCTTTAAGCTCGGAATAGGAGATCCGGCGAATATCGCCCGGCTCGCCCTCCCACAAAATCGCGGTCTTCCCAGATCGCTCACCCGCGGCATGCCGGTCCACACAGTTGAAGCAGGCATTTAACTTCCCGCCAACAAACCATTTCACAAATGGCGGGTTGCTCCAATCGAGCGCCTGGTTCCAAGGCTGGTCCCAGTCCAACTGTTTGGCCCAGCCCTCCCAGAATCCAACCGAATCCTGTGCGGCCTGTTCATAGATGGCCGGGTCGTTCACGTTGGCGGCTGCCGCAAAATCGGCCGGCGGAGCAAAAGTGCGCCCCTCTTGGAGCAAGGTGTCGATGGTTTCGTGCACTGGCAATCCTCGCAGGGAAATTCTTGAAGTGCTACGATTCTAGCCGAACGTCCATACATCAAGAAATATCGCCATGACCCTACGCGTGCCATTCGATCTCTTTAGTGAAACCGTGCGACGCGTGGTTGGCACCGACGAGGCCTACCTCGCGCCTACAGACGCCGGTAGCATCTGCACAGCCTTCGATACCAATAAGCGTGTCCGCGTCCTCACGAAGCAGCCCGGCCCCGCCAGTGCAACCAAAGAAAAACTTGAAAAAGCAGGCATGAAGATCCGCTCCGGATACTGGGCTGAGGGTGACGAAGACGTTCCCGAGCCGGCGCAGGCCGTCCCGTTCATCGCAAGCGTCTCATACCATGCAAACAAAGACCAAGCTGGAGTATGGGTGGATGCCTATGATTCCCTTCCGACCGTTGCCCTCGTGCTGAAGGCCATGTACGACGAATTCACAGACACGGGCGAACTGCAAGATATCTCGTTCGATGAATTTGTCCGACTGGCCCATCCTAACGTTGTCATCGTAACTCCGTCTGAGCTCATCAATTACGTGACGGCGAAGAACCAGTAGTGGCTGCTTCAACGACTTCTTCCTCGGGCGGGGCGAAGCTCGGCAGATCACCCGTAACTCTTACCAATTTGGATTTTCCTTCGGTAGGCCGAACGCATCGGTAGATACAGAAACCGCCAGAGATTCCCAGAGCCAGGAAAATAATGACCGCTGGCCAAAATGCCAAGTCCGCACGCGGGAAAAAGATTGGGGTAACGATGAAAGCAACCGCCAGGGTGAGCTGGACGATGCCAACAATTTTCAGATAAGGCACGCCAAACTCAGCCGACAGATACGTCGGCACGCCAGGCGCCTTCTCATCGCAATATTCGTCCACGATCCGCTCCGCCCCATGCGCGTGAAGCGAATACTTGCTTTGCAGCAACTTAGTCAAGGTCAAACGTGAAATAGGGCGTGCCTCCGCGCGCGCTTTGTCTATCTCACTCGCCAAAGTCCGCTCGAGTTCTTCGCTCGAAATGTCAGCAACCGTGTGCATCGGTCACCTCCAAATCTCATGGTACATCAACTGCCGCTATGCCGCAAGAGACCTATTAGGACATCTGAAATCCGCAAAATATGCTCTGTAGAGTCGAACTGACGAGTCGATTCGGGGAGGCACGATTCCGCTTTCCAAGCCAAGATCGTGCGGCCTCAGTTGATACGGAAAGAAATGTGCATTTGTGCATTCACATTGTCTTGGACCCTGTCAGACCTATCAGCTCTCTTTTCTTGCGAGCAATTTCACAATGCCGACAACATTGAGATCATCTGTGAGGGTAGAACGGACGAGCGAATGGCAAAGGGAGAGCGTCGCAACTGGTTCTTGCTCGTCGAGGACAACGAGGATGAGGAGCGTCTGGCGCTGCGTGCTTTCAAGCGCGCGGAGATCAGCGGTGACGTCACCGTGGCCCGAGATGGTGAGGAGGCTATGCACATTTTGAAGGACTCCGAGTCCCGGCTGCCTTCCTTCGTGCTGCTCGATATCAAGCTTCCAAAAGTGAGCGGCCTGGAAGTTCTCGAATGGATGCGAAAAAAGCCCGCCTACGTCACCGTCCCCGCCATCGTCCTGGTGGGCTCTGCCGGAGCCGTGGATCTTGACCACATTTACGCACTCGGCGCCAACTCGCTGGTCCGCAAGGAGCTTGAATACGACGTTTACATGGAACGCATGGTCCCGACTCTCAGATACTGGGCCCAAGTCAACGCCGTTCCTAGCTTCTAAAGTTTCGAGTTTCGATTCGGAAAGCTTGCCCCTCACGGTCTCGAGCGTTTCCCATCGATTCCCCTTGGGACTCCGAACCGTCAACCCTGAAGAGTTGAGGAAAATAACTCACAGAATCAAAAAAAGCTACAAACAAAACCCGCCCAAAGACTCCGAAGGAGTCAAGGAAGGTAGCCAGGGGTAGAGCGTTTCCCAGCGACACCCCTGGGAAAAGGGAGAACGGCTCCAAATCCCCAACCCTGATGGGGTTGAGGAAAAAACAAGGCACAGAATGAAAAAGCTACAAACAAAACCCTCCAAAGACTCCAAAGGAGTCAAGGAAGGTAGCCAGGGTAGAACGTTTCCCAGCGACACCCCTGGGACAAGGTAGAACGGCTCCAAATCCCAACCCTGAACGGGTTGAGGACCAAACTTAAAACAAGAACGTAGTAAGAAAGGGTCAAAATAGAAAAGATGAAGTGGTCAGTCCCAATAGCCATCGCTGCAACGCTCGTGTGCGTTGCCCTCGTCGTCGGCTTCGCCCCGACCAAACCGACGAAAACCCCCAAGCCGGCCAAGCAAGCCGCCTTTCCTTACAAGTCCGACCAATTCACGAAGTTCGTGGCCGACTCTTATAAAGTAAAAGGCAGCGGGGGACCCCAAGATTTCTACACCTGGTTCGACAAAGGCTTTAAGGCCGTGGCCGGATCAGATCCGATGAGCTACCTTGCCGCTCAAAAAACCAAGATCGATGCGATCAAGGACCCCGTCGCCAAAGCCGCGGCCCAACAAGAACTCGGCGGAGAGATTCACCACTTCATCAAGAAGGCCATCCCTAAATTCAGCCTCCAAAACGGCTTCGAGTTCTACAAAGCGACAGACCTCGGGCAGCGCCAATGCTTCCTCCAGTCCGTCCTTGTCTCCGGCCTTCTTCAGAAAGCTGGCATCAACTCTGGCGTTGTGATGGTCTACAAGAACATCACCGGCCAGAGCACCAACAACGGCCACGCGGTTGCGGTGGAACGACTCAGCGACGGCAAAGACGTTCTCGTAGATTGCTCCGATCCGCAGCCGAATGTCGAGCACCAGGGCCTTTTCCTAAGAGACGCTGAGAACGACTACATTTATGTGAACCCGCAGTACGACGGCAGCACCGGCATCATCAAGGCGTACCGCGAGGAAGGCACGTCCAAGGACATGGCGCCCCATGCACTGTCCACCCTGGACGTTCCCTTTATTTACTCGATGTTCGATTACTATCGAGGCGAGCGCACTCCCGGCGGCTTCTTCGAAACGCCGACCAACAAGGCCGGCCTCGAGCAATCCGCCATATATCTAAGAAAAAGCATCTTGGACAATCCTAAAAATCCCCTCGCCGTGTACATGCTCGGTCACATCTACCAAAAGCTCGGAAAAACCGACGCCGCCGCCAGCCAATATCTGGCCGCCCGAGACCTTTACGACCGCTACGGTTGGATCCCCCAGGGCGTGGTGGATGCGTTGGCGTCGGCGCACTAGCGCGGAAATGGTGAGTGCTGAATATTTGGAACGCAGCAACGCTGCCTCCATCTCAGCACTCAGCACTCAGCACTTGATCCTACACCCTCAAAAACCACCGCTTCTGGTACATCACCGCAAGCACCAGCCAAACCACGAGAATGTAGCTCATCGTATAAGCCCACCCGCCCGCAATCCGCCCCATCGAGTCCGTAAACAGGTGGATCCAAGTGTCCGCCAAGCTGAGCCGCACTCCATGGACCGTAATCTTCACTCGCTGCAAGATCACCAACTTAATCAAGACCGGCCCCACATAAGCAAGCAGAGCGTTGGACCCAAAAACTAGAAAGGGATAAGCCCACCACGTCCACTTCTTCACATCCAAGATCCAATACAGCCCCGCCAACAGAATTGCCCCCAATCCGGCCGAAAGCAGTATGTAAGAAGGCGTCCAGATCGTCTTGTTGAACGGCAAAACCTCATTCCAAGCGATGCTGGCCAAAGTAAGAACTGCCCCCGCACCGGCCACCGCAAGCAGCTTCCAAGTAGTTGATCTCTTCACCCGGAATAAATTTGTCAGGCTCGCCCCGATAAGCACCAAAGCCGTCGTTGGAATCACTGAAAGCAATCCAGCGAGGTTCATGCGCGCCAAATAGGTCTCGTTCACGTGCTTGACAAGGTTGTGGCTCTCGGAAAACGAGGGCTGCGGGAACAGAGCCAAAGCCAGCCCGTACCCCGCCAGCAACAATCCGGCGAGACAGAGCCGGACCAGCCATCGCGCCGGATACAACAGCGTCCCACAGAAGTAAGCCAAGGCGATCAACTGCAGAACATCCAAGGACACAGTGGGCTTCCAAAGCTGTGCGCTCACGATAAGACAGCCGAATAGAAACAGCACCCCAGACCGCACGAATGTCCGCCCAAACCGCGTCCGCGCCGACATTCCTCGCGACTCCATCGCCCGCATCGAAAGCGGCACCGCCAACCCCATGCAGAACAGGAACCAGGGGAAGACCAAGTCTGCCAAGTGGACGCCGCCGTTCCAAACCGCGTGCACAAGTTGGGCAGGCGTTGCGCTATCCAGCGCAATGTTGTTCACAAGGAGCATCAAAAGTATCGTTAGGCCCCGGAGAGCGTCTAGAGATACGATGCGCACAGGTGGGGGATCTTGGGAGGAAGGCTTTTCAACACCCAGTTGTGAAGCGTGCGCTTCTTCTCGTGACTTTGAACCAACGAGTCCAAGAAGCCTGGGGCCGATGGCATCCATGCCGTATCTGTTTGCGGGATAATCCATGCGTCCCACGGTTTTGGAACGTTTAGGACCGAAGCAGCGTTCGTTTTAAGTTGAAAACAGTTTAAAATGGATCGGCATAGACAAGGACGAATCAACCGTACAGCCTTACTTTTCTTAATGATAACTTTCTTGGTTGCTTTGACTGCAGTGTTCATGCCCAAGGTGCATCCCGTCTACGGGCCGCAGCATATCCATCAACAGGCCATCGAGACCCGTTTCGAAGTTATCAAGAAGAAGCACCCCGCGCGACAGGCGATGGTGCTGGATTCTACTGACGCTTACTGGACCGCAGCGCTCGAGGAAGTGGACAAGTCGCCCGACGAGATCTCCGCGCAAGCCAACCGCGAAGCCCATCTCGGCGTCTACCTGCCCAAGCTCATTCGAGGCAATCCCCGGGAAAAGCTCCTTGCACTCACCTTCGACGACGGCCCTCATCCCATCTTCACCGAGAAGCTGCTCGCCCTTCTAAAACAGCTCGACGTCAAGGCATCCTTCTTCGTCGTCGGCAAAATGGTCGAACGAAACCCACAATTGCTCAAAGAGATTGCAGCCGACGGCCACCTGGTCGGCAATCACACGTTCAGCCACGTCACCCTCACCAAAATTCCGCTAAACGAGGTCCGCGCCGAGTACGAGGCCTGCAACGATATCGTCGAGAACACCATCGGCCAACGGATGCGGTTCTGCCGCCCGCCGGGCGGAGACTATGATCGCCAAGTCGTAAAAGCTGCCACGGAGCAGGGCCTTACCACCGTCCTCTGGACGGACGACCCCGGCGACTACGCGAGTCCCGGCACCCACGTGATTGAAATGAAGACGCTGAGCCGAATGTCCAATGGAGGCATCATTCTCCTTCACGACGGCATCCAGCAAACCCTGGACGTCCTTCCCCAGATCATCCAATACGCAAGAGCTCACGGCTACCGGTTTGTGACTGTCGACGAGTTGATGAACTCTCTCGTCCCCACCATGCGCTACCACCCGCTCCATCCCGTCTCCGCTCCTCTCCCTGACAAGCCCGACACCAGCGCCGCCCCTGTGCTAACTCACTCGATCCCGCCCAATCGGTCAAAGATCGACTTCATAAAGAAGCCCGCCTAGCACCACCTCGCACAGTTGCCAGATTAAGCGCGCGCCCGCGCCCAGTGGTACGCAACCTGCATCTACTCTTTCTCGTTAGTCCAACAATCTGTTCAGTCCAAGTCCAAGCAATCATCCCATTTAAAGCCTAAAAGGGAAAAAATGAGCCAGGCGCATCAAGCGCCTTGGCTCTATTTTTTTGATCCAATCGAGAAATGAGGTCGCCTCGGCACAAGGTGCACGTTTTTCCAGCCTTGACAACCCGTTGTGCTCGATGTGCTCGTCGCGGTTGTCGGATTGCACCTATCCAGCAAGCAATCACATTCCGCGTTAACTCAAAACTGCAGGGAGAGCGAGCCGCCAACATCAAGAACCCGCCAAGCATCCAAAAGCTCCCTCAACTTCCCCTGAATCGCAACAAACTGCTCCCCAGAAACGGAAGGAATCGGGCGAACGGTGTCGTCATGAGCCATCGACAGCACCTGTAAGAAGGCATCGAAATCATAGTCCTCCCACACGGCCACAACCATAAGGTTGGCCATCTCCTCCGCATCAAGCGCCTCGTCGGAATACCCGCGAGAATCCCCTACTCCCGCACGAGACCCAAAGTCGTCCAAATCTCTGCCCGCCGCCACCAACCCGTAAAACGCGGTCCGATAGCCGAGAACCGTCTCAATTGCGAAGTGGCTGAGGTCGTGCGCCGCGAAGAAGTCAGCGTTGGTCGCCGAAGCCTGAAACCACGTGACGGACCCATCATCCCGCACGCACCGAAGCACATGCGGCTTCCCATCATTCTTGGTCAGGGTTACAATCATCCAACCACATTTTGGGCCGAAGCATGCACCCCAATCCCGACCTTGGCGCTTAGACCAACCCTCGGAACACCAAAAAAACTACTTCGTAAACTTCCAGTCATCCGCCGTGTCGTGGATGTTCGAGCAGAAATTATCAATTTGCGTCCGCAGAAAAGCGGCCGTGATGGACCGGTTATCGAGGACCCGGTGCAAATAAAGCTTCTTCTGCGCCTTGTCGAAGTAGAAGACGGTCGGATCGGTGTCCTCGTTATCCTCCAAGAGCTTCTTCCAAGTAGCAGCCGGCACGGAGTCAGGATCATCCACTACGCCCAAATTAGAATGATCCCAAGCTTCGTCGTATCGTCGCTCAAGACCAACTGCATGTTATAGGTCCACGTATCTCGCTTGATCGCAATCAAAAAGCCCTTTGACAACGGCGAGGGCGAGTACCCCATTCCATCGAGCATGGCTTTCAGCGATTCGTTTCTCAGCGCGTCCGGCGCATCGCTCTGCGGCCGCGTGAACGGAAACAGAACCAGGGAGCCACAAAGTGCCACCGACAGCAGCGCGCTTCTCGACTTGTTAAAGTTGACCATAGCAATATGATGGTCGGTTCACCAGCCATCAATCGATACCTCGCGGTGACTTCCACCTCACCGCCTCAACAACGCCCGCCCCAGAGAGAACTGCCGCTCTCGGACGTGCTCCTCCTCATACCAACGCATCCGGGCGGACATGACGCTCGTCCGGTCCACGTAGCCGACCATTCGCATCTTGTCGGTCGCACTCACAACCGGCAAGCGCCCTACATTGTTGCCGAGCATCTTGATGACCGCATCTCGCATGAGCTCATCTTCCCGCACCGTCACTGGATCAATCGATCCCGCAACCAAAACGGAAACGTTGCGGTCGCCTTCACCCTCGGTGGCGCGAAGCAGGTCAGTCTGCGTGACGATCCCAACCAACCGCCCTTCGCCATCAACGAGAGGCATCGCATGGCGTCGGGCAAACCACCGGTCGCCCTTTGCCACCCGATCAAGCAACTCGCCAACGGACATTGTCGCCGGAATAGAAGGGACCGTTTTCACCATGATCTCGCCCACGCGATGGATCTCAAAGGGGTCAACCGCATACTCGCGCGTCAAATGATGCCCACGCCGAGCCACCTTCTCGGTCAGGATCGACCGCTTCAGCAAGAGCACCGTAACCGCCTCGGAAGCTATGCAGGCCACCATTAAGCCAGGCAGCATATTCACGTCGCGAGTCAGTTCCAATGCAAAGATCATTGCCGTGAAAGGCGAGCGCATCGTCCCGCCCATCATCGCAGCCATCCCGATCAGTGCCCAAACACCAGGCGATGCCACGGGAATGAACTGGCCCACCAGAGCACCGAGCGCTCCGCCCATCATGAGAAGCGGCGCCAAAACCCCACCGGACGTTCCGGACCCAAGCGCGAAGCTCCAAACCAAAGCCTTGCCTACAAGCAAGCTGATGAGGGCCACCCCCAGAATCTCGCCGTTGAGCAGCGAGTGGATCGTTTCGTAACCAACCCCAAGAACCCTTGGATCAAGCAATCCTCCGATTCCAACGAAAAGTCCACCAATTGTCGGCCACCACATCCAGTGGATCTTGATCTTGGGAAACAGGTCCTCAAACCCATAAACCATATTCGTCAACCCGCCGGAAGCCAGCCCACAAAGCAGCCCAACCGCACAAGCAATAATCAGGCCCCGCCAATTCAAAGGATCATGGCGAACCACGGAGAAAATCGGCCCCTGCCCCAGTAGAGGCACACGAACCGCGGCCGCCGTAGTGCTCGCAAAAGCTACCGGAATGAAGCTCCTCGGCTTCCATTCAAACAGCAGCAACTCAACAGCCAAAAGCACGGCCGCGATCGGAGTCCCGAACACGGCGGCCATGCCGCCCGCTGCGCCTGCCACCAGCAAAGTCTTCCGCTCCGCGGATGATAGATGGAAGAACTGGGCGCATAAAGACCCAAGCGCCCCGCCCGTCATGATGATCGGTCCTTCTGCGCCAAATGGGCCGCCCGTCCCTATCGAAAGCGCTGAAGACAAAGGCTTCAAAATCGCGACCTTAGCCTCGATCTTGCTCCGCCCAATAAGAATTGCCTCCAGCGCCTCGGGGATCCCATGCCCGCGGATCTTGTCGGACCCATACCGTGCCATGAGCCCAATAAGCAGCCCGCCAACAGCCGGAATCAGAATCACCCAAGCGCCCAAGTGACTCTGAGCCGGCGTCACCGCCGAGGCTGAAAGCCGGCCAAAGAAAGCGATGTTGGTAATAACCGCGATAAGCCAAAGAAGTGCCTTGGCGACCAGCGCACTCATTGCGCCGATTAAGATTGCAAGAATCGAAATTTTTAAAACGCTGCGGTCGGTCGTAAAATCGCCGAGCCCGTCTTCCACTTGACTCAAATAAACCCCTCGCACCCTCAGGAGTGCACTCTTTTCTACCCTAATCTCGCGATTTTTTGCAACGGTTTACGATATAAAAACGGGGCCTTGTTACCCCTCCCCTTACTGGGATGATTGTGCGCAGGAGGGGAGGGGTCGGACCCGCGGCGCCACAAACTTGCATCGAATCCTCATGCTTCGTCGCGGCTTCAAAGGGTCCGGGGGGTGGAGGTTCCGGAAGCTTGGAATTTTGTTGGGGTTTTCCTTCTGCTGCCTCGACACGTGGGCTCGCAATTTCCACCCGCTCCCGCCCGCCGACCTCGTGCCGAGGCTTCCAATCCTCACCCGCTCTTAGCCTGAGAGCTCAGCACTTTTTTAGGAGAGTGTATGAACCGCGTTCACCGCGGTGGATGAAAAATGACCTTAGCTGCACGCCCTCAAACACCGCCCGTAGCCGCGTCTTTATGTCGCGTTCCCGTTGCTATTTTCCGACCAGAGTCTATGAAGTGCGTTCACCTTCGTGGACATGAAAACTGAGTCCCAGTCCGAGAGCCCCAAAGGGGCGGAATGTTAAAGCCCAGGTGCGAAGCCCTGGGTAGATCGGTGAACCAAGTCTTGCGCCCCAACGGGGTGCGATAACCTCCCAAAGTGACCAGCTATTTTCAGACTAGCGAGTCTCCGAGTGGAAGGACCTGACTATAAGCGGAGGAATGTTAGCGAACGAACAACCCGCTTTGGATCCGGTAGCCCGAAGCCCAGACCGCGGAGCCCCGAGCCCAAAGCCGAGAGCTGAGACCCCAAGCCGACAGCCGACAGCCGACAGCCCAAAGCCGAGAGCCCAAAGCCCCCAGAGCCCGAAAAAACTAACCAGCCGGGCGGCCAAGAAAAACCCGGGCCAAGAACCGCTCGATGGAACGCGATCCTTTGTAGAAAGAAGCCTGCCAGCCATCCAGCATCGAGATCGGCCACAGCGGCTTATTGAGCTTCGCATCGTGGTAATTGACCTCGGCTCCGTCCAACGGCATGTTCTCCGGCCTCCGATGGGTCCGGAATATGTGATCCCAAATCGCCAAGCCCCAGCACCCTACGATCGCAAGGTTGGAAGTTGGCCGCCAATGGTGCATTAAATGAAAGCTGTACATGTGCCTGAATATGCCGCCCACCACCCGGTTCGCCATCATCGGCTCCCAGAACTTATCGAAGGGCAGATGAAGGATCGCATGCCAAATCTCATAGGCCGAATAGAAGAGCGTGACCGCCGCAAAAAGCGATAGGATAACCGGTTGTCCGGGAAAGAGCCATTTCAAAGGCAAGCCCCATAGCACGAGGAATATTGCAAAAAAGATCGGCAACGAGAACAGAGGAAACATCATCGATTCCTCCTGATGAGGCTCCTCCACTGGGAAATCGCTCTTCACCTCAACCATCCGAGAAGGCTCATGCGGGGTTACGGGCGCCTTCACCGAGGTCAGCCCGTGGTGGGTGCTGTGAGCCCGGTGCATCGATGACATAAACGGCAACACCGCCGAATGCAGCAGATAGCGGTGGTATATGTATTCAAATAGGCTCAGTGGGATGCCAAAAAGTGCTGTCCACAGAACGATCTTCCAAGGCTGGATAAGTTCCAGATGAAAGGCGTGAGGAGTGAAAAAGGCAAAGAGAGCGATGACTAGTGCGAGTTCAGCAGTTACGGCGACGAAGAAGCGGCTGAATGGGACGTGATGCTCCGTCGAAGTAGGTTCTGTGTTCAAATTTATGTCCGGGGGGGGAACGGGTCCGCCCCCTATTCTACTCTCCGGCCTCCCTACCGTTACAAAAGGTGTGTACACGTTTTACGTGACATCAAGAGCCGCGTC